>NZ_APIO01000012.1:0-90557 GCF_000408945.1 Pseudomonas sp. G5(2012) | reverse complement strand
CCCTGTGTGCTGGGGATTTGTGTTTACAGGGTCAAGGTCAACCGGCTAATAAGCGCCCCCGGCAACAGCGCCGATGCCGTCGCCCGCTGGCTGTAGGTGCTCGCCGACAACAGCAGTTCGCGTTCCGCGGTCAGCGCTTCCAGCTGTGAGCCCAGCAAACTGTAGGCGCTGTCATCGAAGCGCATGGTGCTGACCGGAGCCTGGATCTTGCCATTTTCGACCCAGAAGGTCGCAAACCGCGTCATGCCGGTCAGGCGTGCGGCCGGTTGATCCGAAAAGTTCAGGTACCACAGGTTGCTGATGTACAAGCCTGTACCGAGTTGCTCGAGTATCTCTGCCTCAGGCAAATCCCCGGCGCGCATGTTCAGGGCGGTTGGCGACTCTCCACCACTGGCGCCGTTGGCGCTCAAGCCGTACTCTGCGGCGCTGCGTGAGCCCACGAGTTGCGCGCCGGCCTTGCCCTCGACGATCAACCCCAGGTCGCTGCGCGGATAACCTTCGTCGGAGAACGCCGGGCTCAGCGAACCGCTGACTTTTTCCTCCAGCGAGACCAACGGGCTGAATGCTTGATCACCCCCGTAGAGCTTTTGCAGCGGACTGCTTTTGCTGGCAATCGACTGCGCCGAAAAACCGCCCCAGCACAGCATGCCCATGATTTCTTCCAGCGCGGCGGGCGCCAGGTAGGCGCGGTACTGACCCGGCGCCAAAGTGCGCAGCGGCCGTCCCAGGTATTCCAGCTGTTCACGTGCTTGCTGGAAGCGTCTGGCAAAGCCTTCGGTGTTCCAGTCGTGCCCGGCATAGCTGGCCTTGACCGCTTGGCCGTTTTCATGGAACAGGCTGAAATCGAAGTTGAAACTGTTGGCCTGATGCCAGCCGAAGGCGCCAGCGGAACTGGCGAAACCGCGGCTGATCGGCCCTGCCGCATAGAACCCGACCAGGTCCAGTCCTTCGGCGGCCTGGGTGATTTCGCCGACCACTTGCTCGGTGTCCGGTAGCGGGTGCTCCTGCACGTTCTGGCTTTGCCAGCCGTTGTGATTGAGCAGCAGGTAGGGGTCCTGGGGCAACAAAGGCAAGGTTTCGCGCAGTTGTTGCAGACCTTCGGCCAGACGCTGATGGTCGACTGCAGGGTCGCCTGCCAAGGTGATTTGCAGATCGGCGTGGCGGCCATCGTTGATCAATTTCAAACCGATGCTGGCCTGTTGCACCTGTCCGGCCTGACGCACCTTGGCGTGGTTGAAACGCACGAAGGCCGATGATTCGGCGGCGTAGCTCAGGGTGAACTGTTCCGGTTCGCGCAACGCTTCGCTTAACCCGGCCACCAATGCCTTGAAAGACTCGGCCTGTGCTTTCGACGTAGTCATCAGCTGTCTCCCCCAAAAACATCAACGTTGCTGAATACGCAGGCTGGCGAGGCATGGCCGACGCGAATCACTTGATTCGGTTCGCCCTTGCCACAATTGGGCGTACCCAGGACCTTGAAGGTGCTGGCATCGCCGACCGCGCTGAGGCTTTTCCAGAACTGCGCGGAAATCGCCCGGTAATTCGGGTTCTTCACCACGCCCTTTAATTCGCCGTTTTCAATCAACTGACCCCATTCGCAACCGAACTGGAATTTGTTGCGCGCATCATCAATGGACCACGAGCGGTTGGTGCTCATCAGGATGCCGTGCTCGATGTTGCCGATCAGTTGCGCAAGCGGCTGATCGCCAGGTTCGATGTTGAGATTGGCCATGCGGTCGATCGGCGGGCGGTTCCAACCGCAGGCACGGCTGTTGGCGACACCGTCCAGGCCCGCGCGAAATTGCGAGAGTGCACCGCCCAAGGGGCGCAGCAACAGGCCTTCGCGAATCAGGAATTGTTTGCTGGCAGCCGTGCCGTCGTCGTCATGGCCATAGCTGGCGAGCTGTTCGGGTATATCGGGGTCGAAGGTCACATTGAGAAGTTTAGAGCCGTATTGCAGGCGGCCAAAGTCTTCTGCCTTGACGAAACTGGTGCCAGCGTAATTGCGTTCATCGCCGAGGATGCGGTCCAGTTCCAACGGATGACCGATGGATTCGTGGATTTGCAGCATCATCTGGTCGGGCATCAGCAGCAGATCGCGTGGACCTTGCGGCGTGTTCGGTGCCAGCAGCAGTTGCAGCGCCTGGTCGGCGACCAGCGGGCCGGCACCGACCAGGCCGCAGCGGCTGATCACATCCGCGCCACCCTGCTGGCCGAAATTCTCGCGACCCAGGCTGCGGGTCTGGCTGTCGTTACCGTCGTAGGCGGTGACATCGAGGCCCGGGTAGACGAAGCGTTGGGCCTGGCGCAGTTCGGCGCCGGCGCTGTTGAGGTAGATCTGCTCGACGTGGGTGATGCCGAGGCTGACCTGCCAGCTCACCAGGCGCTCGTCCTTGGGCACGGCGGCGGATTCGGCCCCCAGCAGCTGATAGCAGTCGCTCAGGGAGGGGAAAGGCTGGTCGAGGGTCGGCGAGAAATAGTCGGCACGGTCGCTGGAAACGGCGTGTTCGCGCAGGTCCAGCAGGGCATGGGGCTTGAGTCGGCGCGCCTGCTGTTCGGCGCGTTCGAGGGCGGCTTGCAGGCCCTGTTGCGACAGGTCGTTGGTTGCCGCATAGGCTTCGACGCCATTGACTCGCACGGTCAGCATCGCGCCTTCGTCGCGGCTCAGGCTCGGCGGTTCGGCGACGTTCTTGCGCACCGACAGGTACTGGCCGGACTCGCGCACATAACGCAGGGAAAAGAATTCGGCGCCCGTGCGCAAGGCAGCAAAGCGCTGCTTGAGCTGGGGGTGGAAATCGAACATTCGGGAACCTCCTTGGTGTGGAGCATCGATGTTGCGCGGGGAGGGTGAAGCATTTGCGTGGCGCTAGAGTAGGCCTGCGAGGGGGATGGATCAAGGATGGAGCGGTGTCAGCGGGGATTGATCGTTCCCACGCAGAGCGTGGGAACGATCAGGGGGAGGCTTACTGTGCGGTGGCGCTGACTTCCCGCACAGGCTTGCCCTTCACCGGCGCATCGCCTGCTACGTAGTACTTGGCCTTGCTGCGCGGCAATGGCTTGCGACCACGGATCTTGTCGGCGATTTTCTCGGCCATCATGATCGTCGGCGCGTTCAGGTTGCCGGTGGTGATGATCGGCATGATCGAGGCATCGACCACGCGCAGGCCTTGCATGCCATGCACGCGACCCTCGCCATCGACCACGGCCATTTCGTCGGTGCCCATCTTGCACGAGCAGGACGGGTGGAACGCGGTTTCGGCGTGCTCGCGGATGAACTTGTCCAACTGCTCATCGGTTTGCACTTCGATGCCCGGGCTGATTTCGCGGCCACGGAAGGCGTCCAGTGCCGGTTGCTGCATGATTTCACGGGTCAGGCGGATGCCGTCGCGGAATTCCTGCCAGTCCTGCTCGGTGGCCATGTAGTTGAACAGGATGCTCGGGTGCTGGCGTGGATCCTTGGACTTGGCCTGGATGCGCCCGCGGCTTGGCGAACGCATGGAGCCCATGTGTGCCTGGAAACCGTGCTCTTTCACACCGTTGCTGCCGTTGTAATTAATCGCTACCGGCAGGAAGTGGTACTGGATGTTCGGCCATTCGAATTCCGGACGGGTACGGATGAAACCGCCGGCTTCGAACTGGTTGCTGGCACCGATGCCGGTGCCGTTGAACAGCCATTCGGCACCGATCGCCGGCTGGTTGTACCAGAGCAGCGACGGGTACAGCGAGACGGGTTGGGTGCACGCGTATTGCAGGTACAACTCAAGGTGGTCCTGCAGGTTTTCACCGACGCCCGGCAGGTCGTGAACCACCGGAATGTCGAGCTTTTTCAGCAGTTCGGCCGGGCCGACGCCGGAGCGTTGCAGGATTTGCGGCGAAGCGATGGCGCCGGAGCACAGCAGCACTTCCTTGCGCGCCTTGGCTTCAACGCGCTCTTCGGCGGAGCCAACCAGGTAGCGCACGCCGACCGCACGCTTGCCTTCGAACAGGATCTTGTCGGTCAGGGCGTGGGTGACGATGGTCAGGGTCGAACGCTTCTTGGCGATGTCCAGGTAACCGCGGGCGGTGGAGGCACGACGGCCTTTGGGCGTCACGGTGCGGTCCATCGGACCGAAGCCTTCTTGCTGGTAGCCGTTCAAGTCTTCGGTGCGTGGATAACCGGCCTGTACGCCCGCTTCGACCATAGCGTGGAACAGCGGGTTGTTGCCGGCTTTCGGTGTGGTCACGCTGACCGGGCCGTCGCCACCGTGGTAGTCGTTCGGGCCGATGTCGCGGGTTTCCGCCTTGCGGAAATACGGCAGGCAGTCCAGGTACGACCAGTCCTCGAGGCCTGGCAGTTTTGCCCAGCCGTCGTAATCCATGGCGTTGCCACGGATGTAGCACATGCCGTTGATCAGCGAGGAGCCGCCGAGGCCCTTGCCGCGGCCGCATTCCATCCGGCGACCGTCCATGTGTGGTTCTGGATCGGTTTCGTAGGCCCAGTTGTAGCGACGGCCTTGCAGCGGGAACGCCAGGGCGGCCGGCATCTGCGTACGGAAATCCATGCGGTAGTCCGGGCCGCCGGCTTCGAGCAGCAGGACGGTGACGCCTTCATCTTCAGTCAGACGGGTCGCCAGGGTGTTACCGGCCGAGCCGGCACCGATGATGATGTAATCGAATTCTTGGGACATTGAATGCACCCTCTTGGAAGTTGGTTCAGGTCGCGGGTCGCCTCGACGCCGCGCAACCCGTGGCGAGGGGATTTATCCCCGTCCGGCTGCGCAGCAGTCGTAAACTCAGCGACTGAGATCTATCTGGAGATCGTGGTGTCGGGATGGGGGGCTGCTTCGCAGCCCAGCGGGGATAAATCCCCTCGCCACATCGACATTCACTCCAGGTCGCTCGCAGATCAGAACACCGAGACGTAATCGCCCAGCTCGACCTGTACCGATTTGATGCGGGTGAAGTTGTTCAGCGAGCTAATGCCGTTCTCACGGCCAACACCCGACTGCTTGTAGCCGCCAACCGGCATCTTCGCGTCGGATTCGCCCCAGGCGTTGATCCAGCAGATACCGGCTTCCAGTTGATGAATCACGCGGTGAGCGCGGTTCAGATCCTTGGTGACGATACCGGCGGCGAGGCCGAAGTCGGTGTCGTTGGCGCGGCGGATCACTTCTTCTTCGGTCTCGTAGGTGAGGATCGCCATCACCGGGCCAAAGATTTCTTCGCGCACGATGGTCATGTCATCGGTGCAGTCGGTGAACACGGTCGGTGCGACGAACGCGCCCTTGGCGAATTCACCTTCGGTCAGGCGCTCGCCGCCGCACAGCAGGCGCGCACCTTCTTCCTTGCCCTTGGCGATATAGCCCAGCACGCTTTCCATGTGGGCGAAGCTGACCAGCGGGCCGAAGTTGGTGTTTTCATCTTCCGGATTGCCGACGCGGATGCGCGCAACACGTTCAACGATCTTGGCTTCAAAAGCGGCTTTCAGGTGCGCCGGTACGAACACGCGAGTGCCGTTGGTGCAAACCTGGCCGGAGCTGTAGAAGTTGGCCATCATCGCGGTATCGGCAGCACGGTCGAGGTCGGCGTCGTCGCAGATGATCAGCGGCGACTTGCCACCCAGTTCCATGGTCACGTCCTTGAGCGAAGAGCTCGAAGCGCTGGCCATGACTTTCTTGCCGGTGTCGGTGCCGCCGGTGAACGAGACTTTCTCGATGCGCGGGTGTTCGGTCAGCCAGGTGCCGACTTCACGGCCGCTGCCGGTCAGGACGTTGAACACACCCGCTGGCAGGCCGGCTTCGGTGTAGATCTCGGCCAGTTTCAGGGTGGTCAGCGAAGTGACTTCGCTTGGCTTGAAGATCATCGCGTTACCGGCGGCCAGGGCCGGTGCGGATTTCCACAGGGCGATCTGGATCGGGTAGTTCCACGCGCCGATACCGGCCACGACGCCCAGTGGCTCGCGACGCGTGTAGACGAACGAAGTGGTGCGCAAAGGGATCTGCTCGCCTTCGATGGCGGGTACCAGGCCTGCGTAGTACTCCAGCACGTCAGCGCCGGTGACGATGTCGACGTAGCGGGTTTCGGAGTACGACTTGCCGGTGTCCAGGGTTTCCAGTGCGGCCAGTTCATCGTTGCGTTCGCGCAGGATGTCCACGGCACGACGCAGGATGCGCGAACGCTCCATGGCGGTCATCGCAGCCCAGATTTTCTGGCCCTTTTCGGCGCTGACTACGGCGCGCTCGACGTCTTCCTTGGTCGCACGTTGTACTTTTGCGAGGACTTCACCGTTAGCCGGGTTGATGGCTTCAAACGTGGCATCGCTGCCAGCGTCACTGTAGCCGCCATCGATGTAGAGTTTTTGCAGTTCGAAACGGGCCATAAAGTCCTCGCAAGTGCATTGGTTATTGGCACGGTGCAGGTGTCGAGCGTTCTATGTGTGCTCTAACTCACCTGCTTGGCCAGTTGGATATCCATGTATTCGTAAGCGATCCGTTGTGCCTGCTCGGTGTCGAAAGCATCTCCCGACAGCGCGCCGCGCAACCACAAGCCGTCAATCAACGCTGCCAGGCCACGGGCCGCACTGCGCGCTTCGACAAGCGGCAACACGCGGCGGAACTGGCAGCACAGGTTGGAATACAGACGGTGATCGTTGATCCGCTGCAACCTGTGCAAAGACGGCTGGTGCATGCTGGTAGCCCAGAAGGCCAACCAGGTTTTCATTGCCGGGCCGTTGACCTGGCTGGCGTCGAAGTTGCCTTCGATGATCACCTGCAGATGCGCCCGCGGGCTGTCATCTGTCAGCGCCAATCGGCGCGCGGTGACGTTCTCGCTCAGGACGGTCATCAGGTACCCCATGGTGGCGGCGATCAGGCCGTTCTTGTCCTGAAAGTAATGACTGATGATGCCGTTCGAGACACCGGCCAAACGGGCGATCAGCGCAATGCTGGCGTCCCCCATTCCGACCTGGTCGACCGCCAGCAAGGTGGCTTCGATCAACTGTTGGCGACGGATGGGTTGCATACCGACCTTGGGCATCTTGCACATCTCCTTAGGCCTTCCGGCAGACGCAAGACGTCTATCGGTTTGAGGGCCAGTCTATTTTGTTTTGATTGAACGTTCAATCAACAAAGAATAAGATCTGCGACAAATCGTCGCTGCCTACAGATTTTTCCGACGCGTAGCGGCGAAAAAAAACGACTTCCGCAATTGCTCGAAACCCACGCGCCACGGCGTTAAAGGGGGTTCGAGCTTTATCGGGTTGTCTTTATATCACCCGCTGGTCGGCTGCCCACTAAGCGATTGGTCGGGTACCTCGTTTGTCTTGCGTTCTTCTCTCGCACTGCCCGGAGCATCTGTGCCATGAGTTCTGCCTCGCTAATAAAGACCCCACCCGAGAAGGTGACGGTCAACGGTTGGGTGTTCTACACCTCTACCGCGTTGATTCTGTTGTTGACCGCCATTCTGATAATTGCCCCGCAAGAGGCCGGCAGACTGCTCGGTACGGCGCAAGCCTGGTTGTCCCGCAGCTTCGGCTGGTACTACATGGTGGTGATTGCCGCCTACCTGATCTTCGTGGTCGGCCTGGCGTTCTCGTCCTACGGCAAGCTCAAGCTGGGCAGCAAGGACGACACCCCGGACTTCAGTTACGGCGCCTGGGCGGGGATGCTGTTCTCCTCGGGTATCGGCATCTCGCTGCTGTACTTCGGTGCGTCCGAGCCGCTGGACCATTATTTCAACCCGCCGGAAGGCGTGGCCGGCAGCAACCTGGCGGCACGTCAGGCTGTGCAGCTGACGTTCCTGCACTGGGGCCTGCATGGCTGGGCGATCTACGCCCTGGTCGGCCTGGCGGTGGCGTACTTTGCCTACCGGCATAACCAGCCGCTGGCGCTGCGTTCGGCGCTGTACCCGCTGGTGGGTGAGCGTTGGGTCAAAGGCGCGGCCGGTCATGCGGTGGACGGCTTTGGCATGTTCGTGACCCTGCTGGGCCTGGTGACCAACCTGGGGATTGGTTCGCTGCAAGTGTCGTCGGGCCTGGAAAACCTGTTCGGCATGGAGCACAGCAACACCAACCTGCTGATCGTGATCATCGTGATGAGCACCGTGGCGACCATCGCTGCCGTGTCGGGTGTGGAAAACGGCATCCGCCGCCTGTCCAACCTCAACATCGTGCTGTTCAGCGGTCTGCTGATTTTCGTGCTGCTGTTCGGCCCGACCCTGCACCTGCTCAACGGCTTCGTGCAGAACGTTGGTGATTACCTGAACGGTGTGGTGCTGAAGACTTTCGATCTTTATGTGTACGAAGGCGACAGTGAGAGGTCTGACCGCTGGCTGGGCCTGTGGACCCTGTTCTACTGGGCCTGGTGGATTTCCTGGGCCCCATTCGTAGGCATGTTCATCGCGCGTATTTCCCGTGGTCGCACGGTGCGTGAAATGGTTGCTGGCGTGCTCCTGATTCCGCTGGGTTTCACCCTGGCGTGGCTGTCGATTTTCGGTAACTCGGCGCTGGACCTGGTGATGAATCACGGCGCGGTGGAGCTCGGCAAGACTGCGCTGGAACAGCCGTCCATGGCGATCTACCAGTTGCTGGAGCATTACCCGGCATCGAAGGTGGTGATCGGTGTATCGATTTTCGTGGGCTTCGTGTTGTTCCTGACGCCGGCGGATTCGGGTGCGGTGATGATGGCCAACCTGTCGTGCAAGGGCGGTAACGTCGACGAAGATGCGCCGCACTGGCTGCGGATCTTCTGGTCGGTGGTGATCACCCTGGTGACCATCGGCCTGCTGTTCGCCGGTAACTTCGAAGCCATGCAAACCATGGTGGTTCTGGCCGGCTTGCCGTTCTCGGTGGTGTTGGTGTTCTTCATGTTCGGCTTGCACAAGGCCATGCGCCAGGACGTGCAGATTGAACAGGAGCAGGCGGAGTTGGCAGCGCGCGGTCGTCGTGGCTTCAGCGAGCGTTTGACGCAGCTGGACCTGCAGCCGAGCCAGTCGGTGGTACAACGCTTCATGGATAAGCATGTGAGCCCGGCATTGCAGGATGCGACGACGCAAATGCGTGCCCAAGGCCTCGAAGTGCAGACGCTGCTGGGCAAGTCCAAGCGCTGCATGGGAGTGCGGGTCGAGATGGAAGAGGGCAACCCTTTTGTCTACGAAGTCAGCCTGGATGGGTATCTGGCCACTCCAACCGAGTCAGCCCAGTCCGATGAGGCGCGTCAGCGTTACTACCGCGCCGAGGTGTACTTGCACAACGGTAGCCAGGACTACGACCTGATGGGTTTCACCCAGGATCAGATCACCCGTGACGTGCTCGATCAGTTTGAAAGCCATCGCCAGCTTCTTGGCCGGGTGTATAGCTAAGTTCTGAACTGATGCGGTGTTTCAGTGACACCGCGTCGCCTTCTTTGCGAGCAAGCCCGCTCCCACATTTGGAATGCATTCCCCTGTGGGAGCGGGCTTGCTCGCGAAGGGGTCATCAGCCGCAATGCTGCATTACCCGATTTCACACAAATAAAAACGCCGCGATCTCTCGCGGCGTTTTTGTGTCTGCTGCCTTAGCCCAGGTTCTTGCCGAGCAGCGCGTGGTACAGCTCGCTGTCGCCGAGAATCCCGACCACTTTGTTGTTGTCGTGCAACACCAGTTTGTTGCCGGTCTGATAACGAATCTGCAGTGCGTCGCGCATGCCGATGTTGGAATCCACCAGCGTCGGCCGGCGGCCCAGGCCTTCGACCGCCTGACCTGGAATCCAGTTCTGCAGGTCCAGGCTCGCACCGTTCTGGCGTGCGCCCTTGATGGTGTTGCCTTCGGCGAGGTCAAGCCACGAATCGCCGCCCGGATCGAGGCACACCGAGCCGTTGATGCGCTTGCAGTTGTCCAGGGTGCGCATCAGGCTGCGCCCGCACAGTACGTTCAGCGGGTTGGTGTGGGCGACGAAGGTCCGCACGTAGTCGTCCGCAGGGTTGAGGACGATTTCTTCGGGCTTGCTGTACTGGATGATCCGGCCGTCTTTCATGATCGCGATACGGCTGCCGAGCTTCAGGGCTTCATCGAGGTCGTGGCTCACGAACACGATGGTCTTGCTCAGCTTGCGTTGCAGCTCCAGCAGTTCGTCCTGCAGGCCCTGGCGGATCAGCGGGTCGAGTGCCGAGAACGGTTCGTCCATCAGCAGGATGTCGGCGTCCATCGCCAGCGCACGGGCCAGGCCCACACGTTGCTGCATGCCACCGGACAGCTCATCGGGTTTCTTGTTGCGCCATTGGGTCAGGCCCACCAGCTCAAGTTTTTCATCGACCAGTTTCCGGCGTTCCTTCTCCGGACGGCCCTGCATTTCCAGGCCGAAGCTGATGTTCTCGCGCACCGTCAGCCAAGGCATCAGGGCGAACTTCTGGAACACCATCGCAATGCGCTTGGTGCGCATCATTTTCAGCTCGGCGGCGGAGCAGGACGCGATGTTGATCTGCTTGCCTTCGTGCTCGACGAACAGCTTGCCACGGCTGACGGTGTTGAGACCGTTGATGCAACGCAGCAGGCTGGACTTGCCGGAGCCGGACAGGCCCATCAGCACGCAGATTTCACCTTTTTCGATATCCAGGCTGGCCTTTTCGACGCCAACGATTTGCCCGGTCTTTTTCAGGATCTCGCTGCGGGTCAAGCCTTGATCGAGAAGTTTCAGTGCTTCGCGTGGATCCTTGGTGAAGATCACGTCGACGTCTTCGAAGCGAATTATGCTCATGCGTCACCCCCTACTTTCGCGTCGGGTTGTTTGCAGATACGGTCGAGCATGATCGCCAGCAGTACGATCGCCAGGCCCGCTTCGAAGCCCAGGGCGATATCAGCAGTGTTCAGTGCGTTGACCACCGGTTTACCCAGTCCGTCGGCGCCCACCAGTGCCGCAATCACCACCATCGACAGCGACAGCATGATGCACTGGGTGATGCCGGCCGCGATGCTCGGCATGGCGTGGGGCAGTTCTATCCGTGTTAGTAGCTGGCGACGCGAGCAGCCAAAGGCCTTGCCGGCGTCCATCAGTTCTTGCGGGACATCGCGGATGCCCAGGTAGGTCAGGCGGATCGGCGCGGCGATGGCGAATACCACCGTGGAGATCAGGCCTGGCACCACACCCAGCCCGAAGAGGGTCAGGGTAGGAATGAGGTAAACGAAGGTCGGTACGGTCTGCATCAGATCGAGTACCGGACGCATAAAAGTGTAGAACATTGGCTTGTGCGCCGCGACGATGCCCAGTGGCACGCCGATGACCACGCAGACCAGGGTGGCAAACAGCACCTGGGCCAGGGTCTCCATGGTTTCCTGCCAGTACCCCAGGTTGAGGATCAGCAGAAAGGAGGCGATGACGAAAGCGGTCAGCCCCCATTTGCGCTGGATGAAGTGGGCCAGGAGGGCGATGAGGCCGATCAGTGCCAGCGGGTTGAACCAGGTCAGCGCGAAAGTCACGCCGTGGATCATCGTTTCCAGCGTCACGGCAATGGCGTCGAAGGTGTTGGCGCCGTGTTGCGTCAACCATTCGACAAAGCTCGCGATGTGCTGGCCTAAAGGGATTTTCTGATCAATCAGCATGGTAGTGAACGTCCGCATGCAAGGAAATTAACAGCCCGGACGGCGTGAGCCGCCCGGCATAAGCGATGCTCCCCGATTCAAGGCGCGAGTTTGGCTTTCACGGCCTCCAGGCCTGGTTTACCGTCAATGGTGGTCACGCCAGCGAGCCAGGTATCGAGCACCTGTGGATTCTTTTTCAGCCAGGCCTTGGCGGCCGCGTCAGGCTTCATCTTGTCGTCCAGGATGTTGCCCATCAGTTCGCTCTCCATGTCGACAGTGAACTCCAGGTTTTTCAGCAGTTGGCCCACGTTGCTGCACTCCTCGGCGTAACCCTTGCGGGTGTTGGTCGCCACGGTGGCAGCACCGAAATCCGGGCCAAAGAAATCGTCGCCGCCGGTCAGGTATTGAATCTTGAAGCGCTTGTTCATCGGGTGCGGCGCCCAGCCGAGGAAGACCACGGCGGTGTCGCGTTTCTGGGCGCGGTCGACCTGGGAGAGCATCCCCGCTTCGCTGGATTCGACGACCTTGAAGCCTGCGTCCTTGAGGCCGAAGGCGTTCTTGTCGATCATGCTCTGGATCAGGCGGTTGCCGTCGTTGCCGGGCTCGATGCCGTAGATCTTGCCGTCCAGTTCCTTCTTGAACTTGGCGATGTCGGCAAAATCATGCAGCCCTTTGTCGTACAGGGCTTGTGGCACGGCGAGGGTGTATTTGGCGCCCTTGAGGTTGGTGCGCACGGTTTCCACGGTGCCGGCGTCGCGGTAGGCCTTGATGTCGTTTTCCATGGTCGGCATCCAGTTACCGAGGAACACGTCCATGTTCTTCCCGTCGGCCAGGGACTTGTAGGTCACGGGCACGGAAATCATGGTGGTCTTGGTCTTGTAGCCGAGGGCGTTGAGCACGACGCTGGTGGTGGCGGTCGTTGCGGTGATGTCGGTCCAGCCGACATCGGAGAAGTTTACGGTGCTGCATTGAGCCGGTTCGGCGGCTTGCGCCATAACCGGCAGACTAAGCAGGGCGGCCAACAACAACGACGGGGAACCTTTCATGGATGGACTCCTTGGTGTTTTTTTTGGCAGTAGTTTCCGACTGGAACCACCGCACTTATAGGTTGCGGTTGGATGGCGTTCTGGAGACATCTCTACCACGGCGCCTTGCAATCGAGTCGTTACGATCATGTACCAGTGAAAATCTGACGCCTACAGGGTGCGTCGTAACCAGTACAGGGATGGTCGCATCCAGTGTCGGTGACGTCGTTTACAGATTTTTTCAGCCTCTTTTGTCCGTCTGAGCCGCAAAAAAACGGCGAAAACACGACGTGAAAGACACGCGGCGTTCGTGGACATGAGTGCGTCGGTGTGAGACGTCGAACGACAGGATAAAAGCCTGATGATGCGGCCATCACGACGGATTGCAGCTTGAGCGTAGCAGCTCCGTCACCGGGCGCTTCTGCGCCTGGAGTTGGCACATCCAGGAGTCCGGCAGTAATGGCTATCAGTGTTTTCGACCTGTTCAAAATCGGCATCGGCCCTTCCAGTTCACACACCGTGGGGCCTATGCGGGCCGCGGCGCTGTTCGTGCAGGGCTTGCGCGAACGCGGGCAGCTTGAGCAGGTTCGGCGTGTCGAAGTGCAGCTTTTTGGTTCGCTGTCGGCCACCGGCATCGGCCACGGCAGCGACAACGCTGTGATCATGGGCTTGATGGGGGAGTGGCCGGACGCGATCGATCCGTCGCAAATCGGCATCCGCATCGCCACTCTGCGCGAAACCGACACATTGCTACTCGATGGCCGCCAGCCGGTGCCGTTCATCTGGGCTCGGGATATGCGCCTGATCGACGAAAACCTGCCATTCCATCCCAATGCCATGACCCTGATTGTCGAGGGCGATGACGGCGAGTTGCATCGCGACACCTACTATTCGGTGGGTGGCGGTTTTGTCGTCGATGAGGCACAAGCCAGCAGCGGGGTGGTCGACATGGATCACACCGAACTGCCGTACGATTTTTCCAGCGCTGCCGAGCTGCTGGAGTTGTGTAAAAAGCACAACCTGCGCGTGGCCGAATTGATGATGGCCAACGAGAAGGTGTGGCGCAGCGAAGAGGAAATCCGCAGTGGCCTGATGCACCTGTGGCGCGCCATGCAGGATTGCGTCGAACAAGGCCTCAAGCACGAGGGCATCCTGCCCGGCGGGCTGAACGTGCGCCGTCGCGCGGCGAAATTGCATCGCAGCTTGCAGGAGCTGAACAAGCCTAACGTGATCGGCTCGACACTGAGCGCCATGGAGTGGGTCAACCTGTTCGCCCTGGCGGTCAACGAAGAGAACGCCGCCGGCGGGCGCATGGTCACGGCACCAACCAATGGCGCGGCCGGGATCATCCCGGCGGTGCTGCACTACTTCATGAAGTTCAGCGAGGACGTGACCGACGCCAATGTCGTCGACTACATGCTCGGCGCGGCGTCGGTCGGGATCCTGTGCAAGAAGAACGCCTCGATCTCCGGTGCCGAAGTCGGTTGCCAGGGCGAAGTCGGCTCGGCCTGCGCCATGGCGGCCGCGGGCTTGGCAGAAATTTTGGGCGCCACACCGGAACAACTGTGCAACGCGGCGGAAATCGGCCTGGAGCACAACCTGGGGCTCACGTGTGACCCGGTGGGCGGCCTGGTGCAGGTGCCGTGCATCGAGCGCAACGCGATTGCCGCGGTGAAGGCGATCAATGCGGCGCAGATGGCATTGCGCGGCGATGGCCAGCACTTTATCTCCCTGGACCGGGTGATCCGCACGATGCGCGATACCGGGGCCGATATGCATGACAAGTATAAAGAGACGTCGCGGGGTGGGTTGGCTGTCAGCGCGGTTGAGTGCTGAAATCCAGTCGGCCCATTCGCGAGCAGGCTCGCTCCCACATTGAAATGCAATCCACTGTGGGAGCGAGCCTGCTCGCGAAGGCGGCAGACCAGTCAAAACTGCGCGTTAAGTGAACACGTAATACCTGATGCGCCTCCTTTTGGCGCGTCGCTAACAGATAAGTACCTGACCTCAAAATCAGGTCCTCCCCATCCCGGACCACCCGTCACCCCGTGCCTGCGGTGACACTCTTACAGAGCTCCCTGTAGCCCTGTTCCCACAAGTGCTACCGTTTTGCTCAAACGCAACGGGGCAGAGCGCTTGCAGCCATTGATGGCACTTATAACCCTTACTCCCTGCGCGTCATATATAGACACATTCCGACGTCGTTTTTAGGAGTTATTGAACGCGTATTCAAATTTAGGCATGGCATTTGCTCTGTCATTACAAAGCCCGTCTCCCATGCGAGAACGATGGCAATAACAAGAGCCTCCGCCTGAGGCCATCACCCGCTTTGTGTGAGGAGATACTGCGATGACGACGTTCAACTCCGGGGCCCAACCCCAGAACCGTGCGCCACAATCCATCGGCTTTCTGTTGCTGGACAATTTCACGCTGATTTCCCTGGCATCCGCAGTCGAACCACTGCGCATGGCCAACCAGCTGTCCGGTCGCGAGCTGTATCGTTGGACCACTCTCACCGTCGATGGCGGGCAAGTCTGGGCCAGTGACGGTCTGCAAATCACCCCCGATGCCTCCATGCACAAAGCCCCGCCAATGGACACCGTGATTGTCTGCGGCGGTATCGGAATTCAACGCACGGTTACCCGCGAACACGTGTCTTGGCTGCAGAGCCAGGCGCGGCAGTCCCGTCGCCTGGGTGCGGTGTGCACCGGCAGCTGGGCCCTGGCGTGCGCCGGCCTGCTCGACGGTTTCGATTGCAGCGTGCACTGGGAATGCCTGGCGGCGATGCAGGAAGCGTTTCCGCGGGTGGCCATGAGTACTCGCCTGTTCACCCTCGACCGTAACCGTTTCACCAGCTCCGGCGGCACCGCGCCGCTGGACATGATGCTGCACCTGATCAGCCGCGATCACGGTCGTGAACTGTCGGCTGCGATCTCGGAGATGTTCGTCTACGAGCGCATCCGCAACGAACAGGATCACCAGCGCGTCCCGCTCAAGCACATGCTCGGCACCAACCAGCCGAAACTGCAGGAAATCGTCGCGCTGATGGAAGCCAACCTCGAAGAGCCGATCGACCTCGACGAACTGGCGGTGTACGTCGCCGTGTCCCGTCGTCAGCTGGAGCGGCTGTTCCAGAAGTACCTGCATTGCTCGCCTTCGCGGTACTACCTGAAGCTGCGCTTGATCCGCGCTCGGCAACTGCTCAAGCAAACGCCAATGTCGATCATCGAAGTGGCATCGGTTTGTGGCTTCGTGTCCACGCCGCACTTCTCCAAGTGCTACCGCGAGTACTTCGGCATTCCGCCACGCGACGAGCGCGTAGGTTCCAACACCACGCAGCAAGTGGCGATGATGCCGCTGCCACAGGCATTGGTGCTTTCACCGTTGTCCGGGCCGTTGTCGGCGCTGAGTCAGGCGCGTAATGAGTCGACGTTCGCCAGCGTAAGGCTCTAATAGCGAGTCGCTTCATTCGCGAGCAGGCTCGCTCCCACATTGACCGAGTTCCAACATTGGGATGCGGTCGAATGTGGGAGCGAGCCTGCTCGCGAAGGCGTTTTAGCGGGTGGTGTGGCTCTGTTGGTATTGCGCCAACGCTGGCAGCAATTGCTTGTCGATGGCCTGGCGCACAGCCGGCAGGATCGTCGCGCTGCTGGTGTACATCTCCTTGACCATCTTGCGAAGTTCATAGGCCCGAGCATCGTCCAGGCCCCTTACCGCGCATTCGCAAGCCTGTTCGGCCGTCGCGCCGCTCGGCACTTGAAAACCCAATGACTTGAGCTGGCCCAACAGGTCTTCCTGGTCTATCAAATCGGCGTGCATCATGACGCAAATCCTTCTTCTGGGAATGATGTCGTGGGTCGATTCTGGTAGTGGCACGCAGTGGCGGCAAGGGCGATTTGTCGTTATGGCAGCATTGACTATGAACAGGTCGTTTTCGGGCTATTTACCTGCGCTGAGAGTCGGCACACTGGACCCAGCTTGCTTCACGAGGGTTTGGTCACCTTCCCGCGGCAGCTCCTCAACAGTACCCTCTGCCTCGATCCTGTCACGGCTTGATCGGGGCTTTTTTTTGCCTGTGGTTTCTGTGTGGTCTGTACAGTCGCCTTCGCGAGCAGGCTCGTTCCCACATTTGATCTGCGTCATGCGCAAATCCCCTGTGGGAGCGGGCTTGCTCGCGAAGAACGATGACGCGGTTTAACGCTGTAGCACGAGGATGCGCGACAACAACTCATCCCGATCCACATAACACCCCTGGAAATGGCGGGCACCCGTGGCAGGGTCGAAGGCGTTGCGCGCGTGCAGGGTACGGCGATTGTCGAAGCACCAGAGTTCGCCGGGGTTGAGCCTTTGCATCAGCCTGAATCGAGGCTCGCGAGTCATCGCGATGAAACGGCGATAGGCGTGATAGAGCCTGGGCATCTGCTCCACCGATGCATCGAACGGCCCTCGCAGAAAGTTCGCCATGCGGATTTCCGAGACCCGCCCCAAGGTATCCAGCGCGATGATCGGCGCCAGGCAACGATAGTCACTGAGGCGGTCTTTATTGCGAAATTCCACGGGGATTTCGCACAGGCTTCGGAACGACTCGGGGTCCTCCTGGCGTAACGCCTCGGCGATGGCAAAACCGTCGACGAAAATACTCTCGCCACCCTCGGCATCGTTGACCAGGCAATGCAGGAACTGCAGCCCCGGTTGCAACTCGCGCGTCGGCAGGTCGCTGTGCAGCGGCAAGTTGAAAGCGGTGTAGGCGTTGCTGTCGGCGTCGGCCTTCGATTGCACATTGAACAGCACGCCGAAATTGCTCTCGCGGATGAAGGAAATGCGCTGGGCGACCAGCTTCAGCGAGCCAGGCTCGGTGGGTACGCCACGGACCTGGGTCAGGCCGGTGTCACGCACGGCCAGCAGCCATTGCAATAGCGCCTGGTTGTCGTTCATCAGTGCTTGATACTCGAACACCGGCAACTGCAAATCACTGTGCCAAAGCCTGGCCTTGGGCTTGCTTGCCAGGCGCTCGGCGCGGGACTCGTCGTCATAGGCGTGGGCCCGCAGCCAGCCAGGGTCGAAGCGGCTGAGGTGGCCATCCTGCCACTGCACGCTCAGGCAACCATCAGGGTCGACACTGGTTTGGACAGGCTTAAGGTTCTCCGGCACATCGACGATTTCCAGCACCTGTTCGCGCGTCACCGTGTAGACGCATTGCGGACACGGGCAATTGTCCCGCAGCCATGGGTGGTGGAAGGGACTGACGCGGTTGTCGGCCCACGTCACCAGGATACGATCGGCCATGGCCTGCACGCCTGTCAGCGCGCTGATCAGCGGATAAGTACGGAAGTCGGCAAAAGCGGCGGCAGTGTTCATGGGATCTCCTTGTTATTTTTTTGGCGGCAATGCGATCACTCGGCCGATGCAGGCGGGGGCGGGCAGGTCGCTCTGTTCGGCGACCATGGCTTGCAGCCGGCCCAGGGTCTGCTCGCTGAATGGCGTGGAGCGTGGTCCGGCGAGGTCGACGTGCAACAGCATTTGCTCGTTGCCCGCCAGCTCCTTGGCGTCGCCCACCAAGTGCAGGCTGTGGTAGAGGTGCAGGCGTTTATTGTCGTGGCCGATGATTTGTGTGTGCACCTCGACCTCGGCGTCGAGCTTCACTTCGTGCAGGTAGTTGAGGTGCAGTTCCAGGGTGAACAGCGAGTTGCCGCTGGCTTCGCGGTTGCTGCTGTCCATGCCGAGGCGGTCCATCAGGGCGTCGGTGGCGTAGCTGAAGATCAGCAGGTAGAACGCGTCGCGCAGGTGGCCGTTGTAGTCGACCCAATCGGGGATGATGCGGGTTTGATAGGTGGTTAGTGCGGGCATCTTGCTCTCCAGAGATGATCGTTCCCACGCTCTGCGTGGTAACGCCTCCTGTGACGCTCTGCGTCACGATCTTTTGGGACGCCGAGCGTCCCGGGCTGCATTCCCACGCAGAGCGTGGGAACGATCAGTGGTACGGGTTACTCGCTGAAACTCATCCCATGCTTCTCTTTGGTGGTCTTCACGGCTTCCAGCACCGCCAGCAGGCAATCATCACGATAGCGCTCCAGCGCCGAAATGCTGTGTGTGCCCAACTGATCGCTGGTGCCATCCACCACATCGTCGATCAGTTTTTCCGTCAGTTCCGGTGCCGGCAGGTAGGTCCACGGCAACTGCAGGGCGGGGCCGAACTGTGCCATGAAGTGGCGCATCCCGGCGTCGCCACCGGCCAGGGTATAGGTCAGGAATGTGCCCATGAACGACCAGCGCAGACCGGCGCCAAAACGAATCGCGTCGTCGATTTCGCCGGTCGTCGCCACACCGTCGTTAACCAGGTGCAGCGCCTCGCGCCACAGCGCTTCGAGCAAGCGGTCGGCGATGAATCCCGGCACTTCCTTGCGCACGTGCAGCGGGCGCATGCCAAGCGATTCGTAGACTTTCATTGCCGCCTGCACGGCTTCGGGGGCGGTATTCTTGC
The DNA here is from genome assembly GCF_000408945.1 of Pseudomonas sp. G5(2012). Lineage (NCBI taxonomy): Bacteria > Pseudomonadati > Pseudomonadota > Gammaproteobacteria > Pseudomonadales > Pseudomonadaceae > Pseudomonas > Pseudomonas sp. G5(2012). The sequence goes on along the minus strand of NZ_APIO01000012.1, from coordinate 71,521 downwards.
CACCGACCACTTCCACCAATGGCAACAGGTAAACCGGGTTGAACGGGTGGCCGACCACACAGCGCTCCGGGTGGGTCGAACTCTCGTAGAACTCGCTTGGCAACAGGCCGGAGGTGCTGGAGCCGATCAATGCATTGGGCTTGGCCGCGGCGCTGATCTTGCTGTGCAACTCCAGTTTCAGTTCCAGGCGCTCAGGAGCGCTTTCCTGGATGAAATCGGCGTCGCGCACGCATTCTTCGATGGTTGCGACAAAGCGCAGGCGATCCTGCGAGGCTCCGGGCGCCAGGCCTTGTTTCTCAAGGGCGCCCCAGGCATTGGCGACGCGTTTGCGCAGGGCGGCTTCGGCACCGGGGGCCGGGTCCCAGGCCACCACGTCGAGGCCGTGGGCGAGGGCGCGGGACACCCAGCCGCTGCCGATGACACCGCTGCCCAGTGCGGCGAAGGTTTTGATTTCGGTAATGAAGGTCATGGCAATTTCCTGAAGAATTCGATGATTCCCTTGTGGGGCAGACCCTTGCCACAAAAGCCCACACCCACAAGGGGAAAAGGGGGGGGGAGGATTAACCGCGCTGTTTCAGGCCCATTTTCTTGCGGCCCTCAGCAGGCGTGAGCACACGGGCACCGAGGCGGCTGAGGATTTCGCTGGCGCGTTCGACCAGTTGGCCATTGGTCGCCAGTACGCCCTTGTCCAGCCACAAGTTGTCTTCCAGCCCAACTCGCACGTTGCCACCCAGCAGCACGGCTTGCGCGGCCATCGGCATTTGCATGCGGCCGATGCCGAAACCGGCCCACACGGCGTCGGCCGGCAGGTTGTCGACCATGGCTTTCATGGTCGTGGTGTCAGCCGGCGCGCCCCACGGGATGCCCAGGCACAGTTGGAACAGCGGGTTGTCGAGCAGGCCTTCCTTGATCATCTGCTTGGCGAACCACAGGTGACCGGTGTCGAAGATCTCCAGCTCGGCCTTAACGCCCAGTTCCTGGATGCGTTTGGCGCCCGCACGCAGCTGTGCCGGAGTAGAGACGTAAATGGTGTCGCCATCGCCGAAGTTCAGGGTGCCGCAATCGAGGGTGCAGATTTCCGGCAGCAGTTCCTCGACATGGGCCAGACGAGTCAACGGGCCGACCAGGTCAGTGTTCGGGCCGAACTCCATCGGGTTCTCGCCTGCGCCGATTTCCAGGTCGCCGCCCATGCCGGCAGTGAGGTTGACGATGATGTCCACGTCGGCCTCGCGAATACGCTCCATCACTTCGCGGTACAGCGCCACGTCACGGCTGAACTTGCCGGTTTCGGGATCGCGAACGTGGCAGTGAACCACGGTAGCGCCGGCCTTGGCGGCCTCCACGGCTGCGGCTGCAATCTGTTTCGGGGTGACCGGCACATGTGGGCTCTTGGCGGTCGTGTCGCCAGCACCGGTGAGTGCGCAGGTGATGATGACGTCGTGGTTCATTTGGCGGTTTCCTTCAGGCGTGGTGGTCCCGTTCGCAGCCCGTTCGGGCCGCGAATCGGTGGTTCAATTGAGGGTTACTTGCTGGTCAGCTTGAGGTTTTCAGCCGCAGGCTTGCCGTCGAAGGTGGTCACGCCTTCCAGCCAGCGCTGCTTGTCTTGCGGGTGATCCTTCAGCCACTGTTTGGCGGACTCGAAGGCGTCCTTGTGATCCAGCAGCGGCTGCATCATCCGGCTTTCATCTTCGGCGGTGAACGTCAGGTTGCTCAGCAGGCGACCGATGTTCGGGCACTGCTCGGCGTAGGTCGGCGAGGTCACGGTCCAAACCGTGGCCATGCCTTCGTTAGGGCCGAGGGCGTCTTCACTGCCGGTGAGATAGGTCATCTGTACGTTGACGTTCATGGGGTGCGGTGCCCAGCCGAAGAACACCACGGCTTCCTTGCGGCGCACGGCGCGATCCACCGCCGCGAGCATGCCCGCCTCGCTGGATTCGACCAGTTGGAATTTGCCGAGGCCGAACTGATTCTTGGCAATCATCGCCTTGATCTGGGTGTTGGCGCCTGAGCCTGGCTCGATGCCGTAGATCTTGCCGCCCAGCTCTTTTTCGAACTTGGCGATGTCGGCGAAGGTCTTCAGGCCCTTGTCGGCGAGATAGGTCGGAACGGCGAGGGTGGCACGTGCGTCTTTCAAGTTGGGCGCTTCAAGCACCTTGACCTGATTGGCGTCGACGAACGGGGTGATGGTCTGGGTCATCAGCGGGTTCCAGTAACCCAGGAACAGGTCCAGGCGCTGATCGCGAATCCCGGCGAAGATGATTTGCTGGGAGGCGCTGGTTTGTTTGGTGCTGTAGCCGAGGCCGTCGAGCAATACCTGGGTCATCGCACTGGTGGCGATCACGTCGGTCCAGTTCACCACGCCCATGCGCACGTTCTGGCACGACGCCGGTTCGGCTGCCATGACACTGGCGCTCAGCAAAGCGGTACCACTGAGTGCAAGAACACAGCTGCTGATCAGTCGTTTCATTCTCAGGTTCCTCGGCAGTTTCATTATTGTGGGTCCGGTCGTCTGTGCGCCGGTGATGTCACGTTACGCAGCTAATCTGTCATGAAAGCGCACTGCGGCGACCGACTCTTGCACTGCAGCGACCTGTGCTCTTGAATGCCTTCTGCAAGTGGCGTATCAACGTCTTCACGCTACCCGTCGAACGAGTGCGCTCCATGTCCCAGGATTTCTATTTCTTGTTGATGCCGGGTTTCTCGGCGATTGGATTTATCTCGGCAATCGAGCCATTGCGGGTTGCCAATCGCTTTCGCGGCGAGCTCTATCGCTGGCATGTATTGAGCGCCGATGGTGGGGCGGTGCTGGCCAGTAACGGCATGTCGGTCAACGCCGACGCGGCGCTGGAGCCGTTGAAAAAAGGCGCGACGTTATGGGTGGTCGCCGGCTTCGAACCGCTGAAATTCGCCACCCCGGCGCTGGAGCACTGGCTGCGTCGCCTCGACAACGAAGGCGTGACGCTCGGCGCCATTGACACCGGCAGCTTCATTCTCGCTGAGGCAGGTTTGCTCGACGGCCATCGCCTGACCCTGCACTGGGAGGCCATCGACGCCTTCAAGGAGTCCTATCCGCAGCTCAGCGTCACCCAAGAGTTATTCGAGATCGACCGTCGACGCATCACCAGCGCTGGCGGGACCGCGTCGATCGATTTAATGCTGGATCTGATCGCCCAGTCCCATGGCCCGGAACTGGCAATCCAGGTCAGCGAGCAATTCGTGCTCGGGCGCATCCGTCCGCGTAAAGACCACCAGCGCATGGAAGTCGCGACGCGTTATGGCATCAGCAACAAGAAGCTTGTTCACGTGATTGGCGAGATGGAGCAGCACAGCGAGCCGCCGCTGAGTACGTTGGAATTGGCGGAATCGATCAAGGTCACCCGGCGTCAGCTGGAGCGCTTGTTTCGCCTGCACCTGAACGACACACCGAGCAATTTCTACCTGCGCCTGAGGCTGGAGAAAGCCCGGCAACTGCTGCGCCAGACCGATATGAGTGTGTTGGAGGTGAGTATTGCCTGCGGGTTTGAATCGCCGTCGTATTTCACCCGCAGTTATCGGGCGAAGTTCGAGCGGTGCCCGCGGGAGGATCGGCGTACCGCCAAAGCATAACCACCCCGAAAACCTGTGGGAGCGAGCCTGCTCGCGAAGAGTCCGGCACATTCAACATGGATGTTGACTGAACCGCCGCCTTCGCGAGCAGGCTCGCTCCCACAATGGGCAACTTATTTCTTCAGAAGTGCCGAGCAGGCTGCCTTGTACGCCTCATGCTGATACTTGTTCAGCGTCTCCGGCGGCTCAAAACCATGCTTCTTGGCCTGTGCATTGATCGTCTGCGGCGACAGCAGCGTCACCTCGCAATTCTCCAGCAACTGGAAAACGCCCTCGATCTTGAACGTGGTCGGCCCACCGGCAAACTCACCTTTCTTGCTGCGCTTCTTGATCACGATTCGATCTATCGAGTTCTCGCGAACAAAGGATGCGACCTGAGCGGCAAACACTTTGACATTGGCGGCTTCGTCGTCATCCTCCAGGGCGATTTTCTTGGTCGCAAGCGCGACATGGCTCAGCGTGGAACCGTCGAGAGCTGCCACGGCGATGATCGCTTCGCTGCCTTTGATTTCGATGCCGCAGACTTTCATGGTGAATCCCTTTTCTGGCTGAAGGCGTGAAGCTTACAGCTCCAGTTGAATAGCAGGCGTTACTCCTGCCCAATCGTCTCCAAAAACTCCGACCGCTCGTCACTCATCCGCGCCACGCAATCATTCTGCGCAATAGTGAATGCCTTGCTGCCGGCGGTGGCCGGGAAGGTTTCGATGGCGCAGTCGGCGTCGCGGGTTTTCAGCCATTGTTGCTGGGCGGCCTTGATCTTGGCGGTGATGTCGGCCAATTGCGACGGGTTCTTGCCGTAGAGCGACTGCATGCGTTCGTTCAGGCTTTTGTAGTTTTCGCTCAGCAAGTCTTCGGCGGTGGTTTTGCTGAAGGCGGAGCATTCCAGGGTCTGTACGTCGTTTTCGACTTTGTCGCAGGGGGTGTCTTCAGATTCCTCGGCGGCGTGTACGCCGGTCGCAATCAGTGCCAAGGCCAGGACGATGAATTTCATGTGGTTGCCGCTCCCATCCAGTGAAGCATCAAGAGATGTGGCGAATTCTGGCCCAAGCGGATTGCCTTGAACAGGTCGGCAATTGTGCCTTGCGACGACCCTTTGTCGCGGATTGACGCTTTCGGCAATTCCCCTGTCGTTTTTGCACCCGGCTACCAATGCACCGAGGCATATGCTGGCCCCAAAGCGCCGACAGACGATTCGGCGCATGAATCGCTAACAAGGGGACAGCCTGATGAGCCCAGCCGAATTGCACGCCGACAGCATCGTTATCGACGGGCTGATTATTGCCAAGTGGAACCGTGAACTGTTCGAAGACATGCGCAAGGGCGGTTTGACCGCAGCCAACTGCACCGTGTCGGTATGGGAGGGCTTCCAGGCCACCGTCAACAACATCGCCGCCAGCCAGAAGCTGATCCGCGAGAACAGCGACCTGGTGATTCCGGTGCGCACCACCGCCGACATCCGCAAGGCCAAGGAGCAGGGCAAGACCGGCATCCTCTTCGGTTTCCAGAATGCCCATGCGTTTGAAGACCAGATCGGCTATGTCGAAGTGTTCAAGCAGCTGGGCGTCGGTATTGTGCAGATGTGCTACAACACCCAGAACCTGGTCGGTACCGGTTGCTACGAGCGTGACGGCGGCCTGTCGGGCTTCGGTCGTGAAATCGTTGCCGAGATGAACCGCGTAGGCGTCATGTGCGACCTGTCCCACGTCGGTTCCAAGACGTCCGAAGAAGTCATCCTCGAATCGAAAAAGCCGGTGTGCTACTCCCACTGCCTGCCGTCTGGCCTCAAGGAGCACCCGCGCAACAAGTCCGATGAAGAACTGAAGTTCATTGCCGACCACGGCGGTTTCGTCGGTGTGACCATGTTCGCGCCATTCCTGGCCAAGGGCATCGATTCGACCATCGACGACTACGCCGAAGCCATCGAATACACCCTGAACATCGTCGGTGAAGATTCGATCGGTATCGGCACCGACTTCACCCAGGGTCACGGCCAGGACTTCTTCGAGTACCTGACCCACGACAAGGGCTATGCCCGCCGCCTGACCAGCTTCGGCAAGATCATCAACCCGCTGGGCATCCGCACCGTCGGCGAGTTCCCGAACCTCACCGAAACCCTGCTAAAGCGCGGCCATTCCGAGCGCGTAGTGCGCAAGATCATGGGCGAGAACTGGGTGAACGTCTTGAAAGATGTCTGGGGCGAATAAGCCACCGCTCTTCTGAATCCTTTCCTGCGGCCGTCCGCGCCGCAGGCAACAACAAAATTTTTCTGGAGTTAAGTTTCCATGGCCAAGATCGCCCCGCAATTGCCTATCGAAGTCGACAGCGAAACCGGTGTCTGGACGTCCGACGCCCTGCCGATGCTGTATGTGCCCCGTCATTTCTTCGTCAACAACCACATGGGCATCGAGGAAGTGCTGGGCGCCGAAGCTTACGCCGAGATTCTCTACAAGGCCGGCTACAAGTCCGCCTGGCACTGGTGTGAAAAAGAAGCCGAATGCCATGGCCTGGAAGGCGTTGCGGTGTTCGAGCACTACATGAAGCGCCTGTCGCAGCGCGGCTGGGGCCTGTTCAAGATCCAGGACATCGACCTCGACAAAGGCACCTGCAGCGTCAAGCTTGAACACTCGGCATTCGTCTACGTGTACGGCAAGGTCGGGCGCAAGGTCGACTACATGTTCACCGGTTGGTTTGCCGGCGCGATGGACCAGATCCTCGCCGCTCGTGGCAGCAAGATCCGCACCGTGGCCGAACAAGTCTACGGTGGCTCCGAAGAGGGCCACGAAGACGGCTTGTTCACCGTCAAGCCGTTGTAAGTCGAGGAACCCGCCATGGCTTTCGAAGCAATGTTCCAGCCGATCCAGATCGGCAAACTGACCATCCGTAACCGCGTGCTCAGCACTGCACACGCCGAGGTCTATGCGACCGACGGCGGCATGACCACCGACCGGTACGTCAAGTATTACGAAGAGAAGGCCAAGGGCGGGATCGGCCTGGCGATCTGTGGCGGTTCGTCCGTCGTCGCCATCGACAGCCCGCAGGAGTGGTGGAGCTCGGTGAACCTGTCCACCGACCGCATCATCCCGCACTTCCAGAATCTTGCGGACGCCATGCACAAGCACGGCGCCAAGATCATGATCCAGATTACCCACATGGGCCGTCGCTCGCGTTGGGACGGCTTCAACTGGCCGACGCTGATGTCGCCGTCCGGCGTACGCGAGCCGGTGCACCGCGCCACCTGCAAGACCATCGAGCCGGAAGAAATCTGGCGGGTGATCGGCAACTACGCGCAAGCTGCGCGTCGCGCCAAGGCCGGTGGCCTGGACGGCGTGGAATTGTCGGCGGTGCACCAGCACATGATCGACCAGTTCTGGAGCCCGCGGGTCAACAAGCGTACCGACGAATGGGGTGGCACCTTCGAAGGCCGCATGAAATTCGGCCTGGAAGTGTTGAAAGCGGTGCGCGCGGAGGTCGGTGACGATTTCTGCGTGGGCATGCGTATCTGCGGTGACGAGTTCCACCCGGATGGCCTGTCCCATGAAGACATGAAGCAGATCGCCAAGTATTACGACGACACCGGCATGCTCGATTTCATCGGCGTCGTGGGCTCGGGTTGCGACACCCACAACACCCTGGCCAACGTGATTCCGAACATGAGTTATCCACCGGAGCCGTTCCTGCATTTGGCCGCCGGTATCAAGGAAGTGGTCAAGGTTCCGGTGCTGCATGCGCAGAACATCAAGGACCCGAACCAGGCCACCCGTATCCTGGAAGGCGGTTACGTCGACATGGTCGGCATGACCCGCGCGCACATTGCCGACCCGCACCTGATCGCCAAGATCAAGATGGGCCAGATCGACCAGATCAAGCAGTGTGTCGGTGCCAACTACTGCATCGACCGCCAGTACCAGGGCCTGGACGTGCTGTGCATCCAGAACGCCGCGACTTCCCGTGAATACATGGGTCTGCCGCACATCATCGAAAAAACCACCGGCGTTAAACGCAAAGTGGTGGTGGTCGGTGCCGGTCCTGCCGGGATGGAAGCCGCTCGTGTGGCTGCCGAGCGCGGCCACGACGTAACCCTGTTCGAGAAAAAGGACTTTATCGGTGGCCAGATCACCACGGCGTCGAAAGCGCCGCAGCGTGACCAGATCGCCGGTATCACCCGCTGGTATCAGCTGGAGCTGGCACGGTTGAAAGTCGACCTGCGCCTGGGCACCGCGGCGGATGCGCCGACCATCATGGACCTGCGTCCGGATGTGGTGGTGCTGGCCGTCGGCGGTCATCCGTTCATCGAGCAGAACGAGCACTGGGGCGCGGCTGAAGGCCTGGTGGTCAGCAGCTGGGACATTCTCGACGGCAAGGTTGCACCCGCCAAGAACGTGCTGGTCTACGACACCATTTGCGAATTCACCGGCATGTCGACTGCCGACTTCCTCGCCGACAAGGGCAGCCAGGTCGAGATCGTCACCGACGACATCAAGCCAGGCGTGGCCATTGGCGGTACGTCGTTCCCGACCTACTACCGCAGCATGTATCCGAAAGAAGTGATCATGACTGGCGACATGATGCTGGAGAAGGTCTACCGCGAAGGCGACAAGCTGATAGCGGTGCTGGAAAACGAATACACCGGCGCCAAAGAGGAGCGGGTGGTGGACCAGGTGGTCATCGAGAACGGCGTGCGTCCGGACGAGGAGATCTACTACGCGATGAAGGAAGGCTCGCGCAACAAAGGCCAGATCGACGTCGAAGCCTTGTTCGCGATCAAGCCGCAGCCATGCCTGGAACAGAGCGGCGACGGCTACCTGCTGTTCCGCATCGGCGACTGTGTGGCCCAGCGTAACGTGCATGCGGCGATCTATGACGCGCTGCGGCTGTGCAAGGACTTCTAACGGGTTGCAGTAAACCCTGTGGGAGCGAGCCTGCTCGCGAATGCTATCTGTCTGCCGACATCGATGTCGACTGACCCACCGCTTTCGCGAGCAGGCTCGCTCCCACAGACGTCGCCGACCGAGATTCTCCAAGTTGTACTGGCGGGAGCTCCACCATGTTGAACACCCTTCTTCCAATCCTGTTGTTCGCTGCCCTGGGCCTCGCGGTTCTGGGCGCGTTGCGGCGGGTAGCCATGTGGCGCCGAGGCCGGGCCTCGAAGGTCGATCTGATCGGCGGCCTGTTCGCCATGCCCAAGCGCTACATGGTCGATCTGCACCATGTAGTGGCGCGGGACAAATACATTGCCAACACCCACGTCGCGACGGCCGGCGGCGCAGTGGCGTCCATCGTGCTGGCAATTCTGGTGCATGGTTTCGGATTGCATAACCGCTTCCTCGGTTATGCATTGTTGTTGATGTCGGCGGTGATGTTCGTCGGTGCGGTCTTTGTTTACCTGCGTCGGCGCAATCCACCTGCGCGCCTGTCGAAAGGTCCGTGGATGCGCCTGCCGAAAAGCCTGATGGCATTTTCGGTGTCGTTCTTCCTCGTGACCCTGCCGGTGGCCGGTATCCTGCCGGAAAACTTCGGCGGCTGGCTGTTGGCGGTGATCCTCGGGATTGGCGTGCTGTGGGGCGTGTCCGAGCTGTTCTTCGGCATGACCTGGGGCGGGCCGATGAAGCATGCCTTCGCCGGTGCCCTGCACCTGGCCTGGCACCGTCGTGCCGAGCGCTTTGGCGGCGGTCGTTCCACCGGTCTGAAACCCTTGGATCTGAACGACCCAAGCGCGCCACTGGGCGTGGAAAAACCCAAGGATTTCACCTGGAACCAGTTGCTCGGCTTCGACGCCTGCGTGCAGTGCGGTAAATGCGAAGCCGCGTGCCCGGCCTTCGCCGCCGGCCAGCCGTTGAACCCGAAAAAATTGATCCAGGACATGGTCGTCGGCCTGGCTGGCGGCACCGATGCCAAATTTGCCGGCAGTCCGTATCCGGGCAAGCCAATCGGTGAACACGCCGGTAATCCGCATCAACCGATCGTCAACGGTCTGGTGGACGCCGAAACCCTGTGGTCGTGCACCACCTGCCGCGCCTGTGTCGAGGAATGCCCGATGATGATCGAGCACGTCGATGCCATCGTCGACATGCGTCGCCATCTGACCCTGGAAAAAGGCGCTACCCCGAACAAGGGTGCCGAAGTCCTGGAAAACCTGATCGCCACCGATAACCCGGGCGGTTTTGCGCCAGGCGGGCGGATGAACTGGGCGGCGGACTTGAACCTCAATCTGCTCAGCGAAAAGAAATCCACCGACGTGCTGTTCTGGGTGGGCGATGGCGCCTTCGACATGCGCAACCAGCGCACCTTGCGTGCGTTCGTCAAAGTGCTGAAAGCGGCAAAAATCGACTTCGCCGTGCTTGGCCTCGAAGAGCGCGACAGCGGTGACGTGGCTCGCCGCCTGGGCGACGAGGCAACCTTCCAGTTGCTGGCCAAGCGCAACATCCAGACCTTGGCCAAGTACAGCTTCAACCGCATCGTCACCTGCGATCCGCACAGCTTCCACGTGCTGAAAAACGAATACGGCGCTTTCGATGGAAACTACCTGGTGCAGCACCACAGCACCTACATGGCGGAAATCATCGACGCCGGCGCGCTGAACCTTGGCCAGCACAAGGGCGACAGCGTGACCTATCACGATCCGTGCTACCTCGGCCGCTACAACGGCGAGTACGAAGCGCCGCGCCAGGTTCTGCGCGCGCTCGGCATCGAGGTCAAGGAAATGCAACGCTCCGGTTTCCGCTCGCGCTGCTGCGGCGGTGGCGGCGGTGCGCCGATCACCGACATTCCGGGCAAGCAGCGTATCCCCGACATGCGCATGGAAGACATCCGCGAGACGGGCGCCGAACTGGTGGCCGTGGGCTGCCCGCAGTGCACCGCGATGCTTGAAGGTGTGGTCGAACCACGACCGTTGATCAAGGACATTGCCGAACTGGTGGCCGACGCGCTCCTGGAGGATCAGGCCCCAAAGTCGGCTACGCCGGCCAAACGTGAACCCGCGGAGGTGCACTGATGAGCGACATTATCCGCCGCGACCCCCGTGCCGAATGGATCGCCCGTAACCGTTTGCACCCTCTGCACGCCGCCATGCAACCGGCGCAGCACAGTTGGATGGGGCCTAACGGCGTCATTCGCAAGAACCCGCACGGCATCGGTTTCATCGGCCCTAACGGCATCAAGCGAATCGACCGTAGCGGCGCTCAGCAGGGCGGGACGACGAAACGTTCGGCCGCCGTTGAAGTGCAATTACCGCTGCATCAAGTCCCTGCGCCGGCATTCTTCATCTGCGTGGTGCCGGACATGGTCGGCGGCCGCTTGAGCAGTCACGACCGAGATCTGCTGGGACTGGCCCATCAACTGGCCGGCAGCGACGGCGCGGTGTTGGCGGTGGTCTTTGGCGAACACAAGGAAAACGCGTTTTCCACAGCCGGCGTCGATCGCCTGCTGGTGCTGGAAGGCGAAGAGTTCAGTGGTTATGCACCGGAACAACGTGTCCAGGGCCTGCGGGCTGTGGATAACCAGTTCAACCCACGTCACTGGCTGCTGCCGGACAGTCGCAGCGGCGGTGGCGAATTGGGTCGGCGCTTTGCCGCTGCCTTGGGCGAACGCCCGGCCACGCGGGTTTGGCAGGTCAAGGATCAGGAGTGCATTGGTCGCGCCGGTGCCGGTTTGCAAGATCTGGCGCGTCCGGTTGCACGGTTGATGCTGGCCGCCGTCGAATGCGCCGAGCCGGTCAGCGAAACCCGTCACGAAGTTTTGCCGGTGGAGTTATCCACAGCCGTCGCCCGCAGTCTCTCGCGCATCGAGGATCTGGGGGCGGTGGCGGTGGACCCGGCGGCGATTCCCATGGCCGAAGCCGAATTCATCTTCTCCGGCGGCAACGGGGTCAAGGATTGGGACTTGTTCCACCAGACCGCCGCAGCCCTTGGCGCCACCGAAGGCGCGTCGCGGGTGGCGGTGGACGATGGTTTCATGGCGCGCGACCGTCAGGTCGGCGCGTCCGGCACCTGGGTCACCGCGAGGGTCTATGTGGCGGTGGGGATTTCCGGGGCAATCCAGCACCTGCAGGGCATCGGTGCCTGCGACAAGGTGGTGGCGATCAACCTCGACCCGGGTTGCGACATGATCAAACGGGCCGACCTGTCGGTAATCGGCGAAAGTGCGGAGATTCTTCGGGCCTTGATCGCGGCGGTAGAAGCCTACCGCAACGACGCCAAGCGCGATGCGGCTTAAGGGAAGGAAAGGGTTATGAGCACGAAAATCATCAGCCTGGTGTCCATCGGCGCCCACCCGACTTCCGGTCGACCACGTCGCGCGGAACAGGATGCACGGGCGGTGGAGTTGGGCTTGCAGCTGGCTGGGGATAACTTGCAGGTGCTGCACGCCGGCGACGTTGGCGAACCGGCCTTGCGCGCTTATCTGGGCATGGGGCTGGAACAATTGCATGTGCTTGAACAACCGCAGGGCGCCGATGCGCTTCCGGCGTTGACCGCTTATTTGCGCGATGCCGGGGCACAGGTGGTCCTGACCGGTAGCCAGGCGGAAACCGGCGAGGGCTCGGGCATGCTGCCGTTCCTGCTGGCCGAAGGCCTTGGCTGGCCGCTGGTGGTGGGATTGGCGCAGGTCGAGTCGATTGATGGGGGTTCGGCGCTGGTACTGCAGGCTCTGCCGCGCGGTCAGCGGCGTCGCTTGAAGGTTCGCTTGCCGTTTCTCGCCACTGTGGATAACGCTGCGCCAAAGCCTCGGCAAAGCGCCTACGGTCCGGCCCGGCGCGGAGTTTTGCAAGCCAATGAGGTGGAAATCGTCGACGATGAATTGCTCGCGGTCGCCACCCTGCAACCGGCCAAGCCACGGCCGAAGCGCTTGAAGGTAATCAAGGCCAAGAGCGGCGCCGATCGCATGAAAGCCGCAACGGCGAAAGCCAGTGGTGGTGGCGGACAAGTGCTCAAGGGCGTGACGGCACAGGCGGGGGCTGAAGCCATCCTTAAGTTGCTGATCGAAGAAGGTGTGGTCCGCTAGCGGTCCGTTTGGGGGCAGGTCAATGGCAGTAGAATTTCGTCCGGCAGTGCGCGCGGATGCGCGCGAGATTGCGCGTTTGTTCCAGATTTCATCGGAGGGTGCTGCGGATTACATCTGGAGCCAGATAGCAGAACCGGGGCAGGATCTGTTGGACGTCGGAGCCCTGCGTTACGCCCGCGACGATGTGGATTTCTCCTGGCAGAACTGCCTGATCGCCGAAGCTGAAGGTAAGGTCATTGGCATGCTGCACAGCTACGTGATGCGTCACGATCCGTTCGCGGCACCGGTGACCGACCCGGTGCTGGCGCCGTACGCCAAGATGGAAATCCCCGACACCCTTTATATTTCCAGCCTGGCGCTGCACGAAGGCTGGCGCAACCAGGGGCTGGGCAAGCAGTTCCTTGCCTACGCCTACGACCGCGCCAACCGGCTCGGGCTCAATGGCTTGAGCCTGATCGACTACGCCGCAAACACCGGTGCCCGGCGGTTCTATGAGCGCCATGGTTTCCGTGTTGTCGATACCTGCCAGATTGCGCCGCATCCGATGATTCGAGTCACGGGAGAAGCCTATTTGATGTATCGGCCTTAACGGGCTGCCCGGTGGCGGGCGGCCCTATCAGATCTGATAGTGTTGGCTTTAGTGGCGCTTTGTTAGGGTAGTTAACAGTTTGTACCCACCATCTTCGGCAGTGCCGTTAAAACACAGTGAGTCGTTTTAACAAGATTTTGCCTGGTTTACCCACAATCCCTGTTAGCTCTTCTGTGGATAACATGTTCGCCCCTCGCTATACCTCTTTAAAACCGTGGGCTGCAAGCCTTAGGTCAAATTATAACCAGCATAAGATACGGTTTTTTCACACTTTTTTATCCAAAGCAGGCCCCTAGTTGCCCCCAAAGTCTGTTGGCGCTTCTGTGGATAAGATGTTCGCTTACCGCTGAGGGCCTTATAAACAGCGGCTTTCAGGATTCTGGTTAAAAATTGATCAAAGATGGCTTTTTAACGGTTATCCCCTGCGTAAACCCTCAAAAATCGCGGCTTTCAGCGCTTTTCCACAGATGAACAATAGTTGCCCCCAAAGTCTGTTGGCGCTTCTGTGGATAAGGTGTTCGCCATCCTCTGCAGGCCACGTATTTCGTGCTTTATAGAGGTTTGATCAATAAATGATCAGGCGCTGTGAAAAACCTTGATTCTGGATAAGTCACGGATTTTCTTTGAGTTCTGTGGAGAAAGTTATCGGCATTTCCACAGTTGTCCCCATTTGCTGTGGGTGGATATGTGGATAACTTGTTTGCGGAAGGCTGGGAGGCACACAGGGTATAGCTCTGAACGCAATAGATCATATTTCGTACAGTGCTAAAGAGGTGATATGAGATATGAATTCGGAAGAGAACCCGTCCCTGTAGGAGCGAGCATGCTCGCTCCTACAGGGGGGCGTGGGCGTTAGCCCTGGACAGGGACGCCTTTGAGGTACGGCGCAGGCTCGGCGCCCAGGTTGCTCAGCAGGCGCTCGCTGTACCAATCCACGAAGTTCACCACGCCGAATTCGTAAGTCTTGGAGTACGGACCTGGCTGGTATGCCGTGGAGTTGATGCCACGCTGGTTCTCTTCGGCCAGGCGACGGTCCTGGTCGTTGGTGGCGTCCCAGACCTGGCGCATGCGGTCAACGTCGTAATCCACACCTTCAACGGCGTCCTTGTGCACGATCCACTTGGTGGTGACCATGGTTTCCTGCGCGCTGATCGGCCACACGGTGAACACGATGATGTGGTCGCCCATGCAGTGGTTCCACGAGTGTGGCAGGTGCAGGATGCGCATCGAGCCCAGATCCGGGTTCTTGATGCGGCCCATGAGTTTGGCACAGCCTTGTTTGCCGTCCAGGGTCATCGACACGGTGCCCTTGAGCAAAGGCATGCGCACGATGCGGTTACGCAGGCCGAAGCTGGCGTGGGCGTAAGGGATCTTTTCGGCTTCCCAGGCAGCGGCAGAGGCGGCCACGTGGTCCTTGAACGCCTGGTCGGCGCGCGGGTCGGTGACGTCGTCCCATTCCAGCAGGGTTTTCAGCAGTTCCGGGTGCGACGCATTGCAGTGGTAGCACTCGCGGTTGTTTTCCAGCACCAGCTTCCAGTTGGCTTTCTCCATCAAGGTGGTGGTGATTGCCACCTTGGTGTTTTCCATGTCGTACGGTTCCATGTAATGGCTGAGCGTCGACAGGAAGTCATCAATGGCTGGCGGATTCTCCGACAGGCTGATGAAGATGTAGCCACCGGCGGTCTTTACGTTCACCGGCTTGAGGCCGTACTGCTTCATGTCGAAGTCGGCGCCCATTTCGGTGCCGGCAAACAGCAGGCGACCGTCCAGTTCATACGTCCACTGGTGGTAGTGGCAGACCAGTTTGGCGACCTTGCCTTTTTCGCTGGTGCACAGGCGCGAACCACGGTGGCGGCAGACGTTATGGAAGGCATGCACCACGCCTTCGGCACCACGAATCACGATGATCGGGTTCTTGCCCACTTGTAGGGTCAGGTAGTTGCCCTTGGCTGGGATTTCGCAGGTCATGCCGGCGATCAACCACTCTTTCTGAAAGATTTCCTGCATGTCGATATCAAACAGGCGCTCGTCAGAGTAGAAAGGCTGCGGCAGCGAGAACGTGCGTTCGCGCTCTTGCAGCATCTGCGCGGTGGCCTTGCGTGCGGGTTCCAGCGGATCGCCCAGGCTCAGGGTAGTAGTGACGTCCATCGTTTAATCCTCAAGGCCATCTGCGTGGCCGGCGAAAGTGGCTAATCAGGTGTACTGCTAAGGGTGCTACGCAAGGTGTAAAGATTGTGTCTTGGTATGGGGCGAGTGTGGGGCCGGCGCTGGCCAGAACCTTATCCATGGGCGACATGGTGCAATCTGTTCCCGACGCGCAAGCCCCGGTCGTTGGGGGCTGGTCGCGATAAGCATGTGAATGTCGCAGATAGGTAAATGGCTGTTTCGCGCTATACGCAGAATCGCCAACATGAAGGCCGACAGTCGGCCGTGGAGATCAGCATGTCCAACAGCTTCCTGAACCCGGTAACCACCCAGACCTGGGCCAATGGTCGGCACATCGTCCGTTGTGTCAAAGTCATCCAGGAAACCTGGGATGTGCGCACCTTCTGCTTTATGGCCGACCAGCCGATCATGTTCTTCTTCAAGCCGGGGCAGTTTGTCACCCTGGAGCTGGAAATCGAAGGCCAGCAGATCATGCGTTCGTACACCATTTCCAGCTCGCCGTCGGTGCCGTACAGCTTTTCGGTGACCATCAAGCGAGTGCCGGGCGGCAAGGTTTCCAACTGGCTGCACGACACCTTGCACGAAGGCCAGGAGCTGGCGGTACACGGGCCGGTCGGGCTGTTCAACGCCATGGATTTCACTGCGCCAAAGGTGCTTTACCTCAGCGGCGGCGTTGGTATCACGCCAGTCATGTCCATGGCGCGCTGGTTCTACGACACCAACGGCAATGTCGACATGGTGTTTATCCACAGCGCCCGTTCGCCCAAGGACATCATTTACCACCGCGAGCTGGAACACATGGCGTCGCGGATCGACAACTTCAGCCTGCACCTGATCTGCGAGAAGCACGGTATGGGTGAGCCTTGGGCCGGCTATCGCGGTTACCTCAACCATAGAATGCTTGAATTGATGGCGCCGGACTTCCTGGAACGGGAAGTGTTTTGCTGCGGCCCGACACCGTATATGAATGCGGTGAAGCGCCTGCTGGAAGCCGCCGGATTCGACATGAAGCGTTATCACGAGGAATCCTTCGGCGCGACGCCGCCAGAGGCGCGTGCCGACGCTGTGGAACACGCCGAACAAGCGGCCGAAGCACCGGAAGTCGACGTGGCGGATCTGCATCAGGTGGAGTTCATCTCGTCCGGCAAGAGCATTCGCGTGGCGCCTGGCGAAACCGTGCATGCGGCAGCGGCCAAGGTCGGTTTGCTGATTCCCAAAGCCTGCGGCATGGGCATCTGTGGCACATGCAAGGTGCTGAAGCTGGGAGGTGAAGTGGAGATGGAGCACAACGGCGGGATCACCGAGGAAGACGAAGCCGAAGGGTACATCCTGTCGTGCTGCAGCGTGCCGAAGGGGGATGTGCGGATTGAGTTTTGATCGCGCCGCCAATATTGGCGTGTAAGGCATGAAATTCCGCACACGGGTTAACAGCCTGTGTGCGGAAGTTGCGCGGGTTACTTGGCGGCAGGGATGTCTTCCCATTCAATTTCAATTCCGAACTGTGTCCACCCGGAAGGATATCAAAGGTCTTTTTGACGATGCGGTGCGTCTTGCCTTTCTATTTGAAGTGATCCCCCACCTGAACGAGTTCATAGAATTTTTGAATGTCAGATATTTCGTTGGAATGTTTGGTTTCCATATCTGGGATATCCCCTTTAGCAATAGTTTCACGTCGAGATATTGATGTTCCGCGCACAGTCATTAGCCTCCGTACGCAGAGCGAATGATTATTGGGCGGAGGTAGGGGCGGGGGTAGACCAGATCTGGATCTGAATCGACTTGTCGGGGAGCGTCACGTAGGCCTTTTTCGTAATGATACGATCGCCAAAATGTTCTGTGACGTCGTGGTCGCCCACTTGTACAAGTTTGAAGAATTCGTCTCGATCAATGTTTCTGGTTGAGTCGCTTTTGGTTTCCATTTCTGCAATCTCCTGTTGGATTATTCTCCAGCCGAGACGTCGGCAGGAAGTTGGCCCGAAAGACTGCATAGACCTCTTTTCAGGTCGTCAGAAAGTAACCTTGCACAGTCAGGTGGCGGTACTGTCAGAAATATCAGTACAGACGAGCGGTCAGGCGCGCATTCCAGCGCGCCCGGCCTCGTCAGTTATCAGTGCGACATCACTTCGCGAATATCCCGCGCCAATTCCCGCACACGCTCTTCTTCGGTATCCCACGAACACATGAAGCGTGCGCCGCCGTTGCCGATGAAGGTGTAGAAACGCCAGCCCTTGGCGGTCAGTGCAGCGATGGCCGGTTCCGACAGTTGCAGGAATACGCCATTGGCCTGCACCGGGAACATCAGTTCCACACCTGGAATGTCGCTCACCAGTTCAGCCAGCAATTGCGCGCAGCTGTTGGCGTGGCGCGCGTATTTGAGCCAGGCATCGTTTTCCAGGATGCCGACCCACGGCGCCGAGAGGAAGCGCATTTTCGACGCCAGTTGCCCAGCCTGTTTGCAGCGGTAATCAAAGTCTTCAGCCAGCTTATGGTTGAAGAACAGAATCGCTTCGCCCACGGCCATGCCGTTTTTAGTACCGCCGAAACACAGCACATCAACACCGGCCTTCCAGGTCAGATCTGCTGGCGTACACCCGAGGAACGCACAGGCGTTGGAGAACCGCGCGCCGTCCATGTGCAGGTTCAAGCCCAGCTCCTTGCAGGTGGCACTGATGGCGCGGATTTCGTCCGGGGTGTAGACACTGCCGACTTCGGTGGCCTGGGTGAGGGTCACGACGCGGGGTTTGGGGTAGTGAATGTCTTGGCGCTTGAGGGCCACTTCGCGGATCGATTCCGGCGTCAGTTTGCCGTTTTCGGTACGGGCGATCAGCAGCTTGGAGCCGTTGGAGAAGAATTCCGGGGCGCCGCATTCGTCGGTTTCGACGTGGGCGGTTTCCGAGCAGATCACACTGTGGTAACTCTGGCACAACGACGACAAGGCCAGCGAGTTGGCGGCAGTGCCGTTGAAGGCGAAGAACACTTCGCAGTCGGTTTCGAACAATTTGCGGAAATCGTCGGACGCGCGGGCGGTCCATTCGTCGTCGCCGTAAGCGCGCTGGTGGCCATGGTTGGCCTGCTCCATGGCAGCCCAGGCTTCAGGGCAAATGCCGGAGTAGTTGTCGCTGGCGAATTGTTGGCTCTTATCGGTCATGGCCTGCTTCCGTGGTCGGGACGCTTATGGTGAAGCGTCTCGTGGTCAATGATGGTGCGCACTGTACCGAAGATCATCCGGGGAGCGCACGGGATGTCACTGTCAGAACATTACAAGGATGTCGGGCAATTATGCACACGGCTACACACTTAAAGCAGCGCGACCGTGCACTGGATTTGCTCAAGTGGCTGGCGCTTTTGAGCATGGTGCTCGATCACCTGCGATATGTCGGTTACTCCGCCGATTGGCTGTATGTGCCGGGGCGCTTGGCGTTCCCGTGGTTTTGCCTGGCGATGGTGATCAATCTGACGCGCAAGCCGGCGGTGGCGACCAGCGGACAGTGGCGCTATCTGAGTTGGTTACTGATGTTTAGCGCAGTGAGTGAAATTCCCTACCGAATGTTCATTCCCAGCCCCGATACGTTGAATGTGATGCCCACGCTGGCACTCGGTCTGCTGGTGGTGCTCGGCTGGCAGGACCGGACCCTGCAGGCGCGTCTGGTCGCGGCCGGCGCCGTCGTGCTGGCGGCACTGTTTGCGCGACAACTGATGTTCGGATTTTTCGGCGTGATGTTGCCGCTGGCGATGCTGCTGGTGATCCGGCGTCCCTGGTATTTCGCGCTGTTACCGGGGGTGGTTTGTCTGGCGGCCAATCAATGGCAGGTGCTTTATTACTCCGTTCGACAGGGTAATGAGGTGGCGATGGCGGCCATCGCCACTTGTCTGATTGCGCCATGGCTGGGGCTGTTCCTATTGCGACATGCCAGTGACGTAAAACCACCGCCGATGCGGCGCTGGGCGTATGCGCTGTATCCCGTGCATTTCCTGGTGTTGCTAGCACTGCGCCAAGCCCTCGCATAACCCCGGGAAAGCTTGTGGGAGCGAGCCTGCTCGCGAAGAGGGAGTGTCAGGCGACATCAATGTTTCTGACTCATCGCCTTCGCGAGCAGGCTCGCTCCCACAGGGGATTGCAGTTGGTTCGCGGGTCGTGTCCGACCTGCCATTTCCCGCCATGTCGTAAACGCACCTTTACGTGGCGCGCGTAGGCATTTGACGACTCGAAGCCGGTCATACCATCGCTATCAAAGGGCACTGCCGAAAAGCCAGTGCCTCACCGAGACGAATGGCGCAGTGCCGCCGCTGGGAGAGACGCGATGTTCAGCAAGCAAGACCAGATCCAGGGTTACGACGATGCACTGCTGGCGGCGATGAATGCCGAGGAGCAACGCCAGGAAGATCACATCGAGCTGATCGCGTCAGAGAACTACACCAGCAAACGTGTGATGGAAGCGCAAGGCAGCGGCCTGACCAACAAATACGCCGAAGGCTATCCGGGCAAGCGCTACTACGGTGGCTGCGAGCACGTGGACAAGGTTGAAGCCCTGGCCATCGAACGCGCCAAGCAACTGTTCGGCGCCGACTACGCCAACGTCCAGCCGCACTCCGGTTCCTCGGCCAACAGCGCCGTGTACCTGGCGCTGCTGCAAGCCGGCGACACCATCCTCGGCATGAGCTTGGCCCACGGTGGTCACCTGACCCACGGTGCGAAAGTGTCGTCCTCGGGCAAGCTGTACAACGCCGTGCAGTACGGCATCGACACCAAGACCGGCCTGATCGACTACGACGAAGTCGAGCGCCTGGCCGTCGAGTGCAAGCCGAAGATGATCGTCGCCGGCTTCTCGGCCTACTCCAAGACCCTCGACTTCCCACGTTTCCGTCAGATCGCTGACAAAGTCGGTGCGCTGCTGTTCGTCGACATGGCCCACGTTGCCGGCCTGGTCGCCGCCGGCCTGTACCCGAACCCGCTGCCTTACGCCGACGTGGTCACCACCACCACCCACAAGACCCTGCGCGGTCCACGTGGCGGGCTGATCCTGGCCAAGTCCAACGAAGAAATCGAGAAGAAACTCAACGCTGCAGTGTTCCCCGGTGCCCAGGGCGGCCCGCTGATGCACGTGATCGCCGGTAAGGCGGTGTGCTTCAAGGAAGCGCTGGAGCCAGGCTTCAAGGCCTACCAGCAGCAAGTGATCGACAACGCCCAGGCCATGGCCGGCGTATTTATCAAACGCGGCTACGATGTAGTGTCCGGCGGCACCGACAACCACCTGTTCCTGGTCAGCCTGATCCGTCAGGGCCTCACCGGCAAAGAGGCGGATGCAGCCCTCGGTCGCGCCCACATCACCGTGAACAAGAACGCTGTCCCGAACGATCCACAGTCGCCGTTCGTGACCTCCGGCCTGCGTATCGGCACCCCGGCGGTGACCACTCGCGGCTTCAAGGTGACCCAGTGCGTGACGCTGGCCGGCTGGATCTGCGACATCCTCGACAACCTCGGCGATGCCGACGTCGAGGCCAATGTTGCGCAGCAAGTGTCGGCTCTGTGCGCGGACTTCCCGGTTTATCGCTGAGTGCGGTTTTGGAGTAAATGACTATGCAACGCTATTCGGGCTTCGGCCTCTTCAAACACTCTCTCAGTCACCATGAAAACTGGCAGCGCATGTGGCGCACGCCGACCCCTAAAAAGGTCTACGACGTAGTCATCGTCGGCGGTGGCGGGCACGGTCTGGCGACCGCCTATTACCTGGCCAAGGAACACGGCATCACTAACGTAGCCGTGGTCGAGAAAGGCTGGCTGGGCGGCGGTAACACCGCGCGCAACACCACCATCGTTCGCTCCAACTACCTGTGGGACGAGTCTGCGCACCTGTACGAACACGCGATGAAACTGTGGGAAGGCCTGTCCCAGGACCTCAACTACAACGTGATGTTCTCCCAGCGTGGCGTCTACAACCTGTGCCACACCCTGCAGGACATCCGTGATTCCGAGCGTCGGGTCAGCGCCAACCGCCTCAACGGCGTGGACGGCGAGCTGCTCGATGCCAAGCAAGTGGCCGATGAGATCCCGTACCTCGACTGCTCGAAGAACACCCGCTACCCGGTGATGGGCGCTACCGTCCAGCGTCGCGGCGGCGTGGCCCGTCACGATGCCGTGGCCTGGGGTTTTGCCCGTGCCGCCGACGCCTTGGGCGTGGACCTGATCCAGCAGACCGAAGTAATCGGTTTCCGCAAGGAAAACGGCGTGTGCATCGGCGTGGAAACCAACAAGGGCTTCATCGGCGCCAAGCGCGTCGGCGTAGTGACCGCCGGTAACTCCGGGCACATGGCCAAGCTGGCCGGTTTCCGTCTGCCGATCGAATCCCACCCGCTGCAAGCGCTGGTGTCCGAGCCGATCAAGCCGATTATCGACAGCGTGATCATGTCCAACGCCGTACACGGCTACATCAGCCAGTCCGACAAGGGCGACCTGGTGATCGGCGCCGGTATCGATGGCTACAACGGCTATGGCCAGCGTGGTTCGTACCCGGTGATCGAGCACACCATCCAGGCCATCGTCGAGATGTTCCCGGTCTTGTCCCGCGTACGCATGAACCGTCAGTGGGGCGGCATCGTCGACACCACGCCGGATGCGTGCCCGATCATTTCGAAAACCCCGGTCCCGAACATGTTCTTCAACTGCGGTTGGGGTACCGGTGGCTTCAAGGCAACACCTGGCTCGGGCAACGTGTTTGCCGCAAGCCTGGCCAAGGGTGAAATGCACCCGTTGGCCGCACCTTTCTCCATCGACCGTTTCCACAACGGTGCGTTGATCGATGAACACGGCGCTGCTGCGGTTGCCCACTAACAGGAGAAATCCCCATGTTGCATATCTTCTGTCCTCACTGCGGCGAACTGCGCTCCGAAGAGGAATTCCATGCATCCGGCCAGGCGCACATCCCGCGTCCACTGGACCCCAACAGCTGCACCGACGAGGAGTGGGGCGACTACATGTTCTTCCGCGATAACCCTCGCGGCCTGCACCACGAGCTGTGGGATCACGTCGCCGGTTGCCGCCAATACTTCAACGTCACCCGCGACACCGTGACCTACGAGATTCTCGAAACCTACAAGATCGGCACCAAGCCACAATTCACCGACAAGACCGATAGCCCGAAAGCGGCCACCACGGCTCTGGGAGAGAAGGTATGAGCCAGATCAATCGCCTGTCCAACGGCGGACGGATCGACCGCAACAAAGTCCTGACGTTCACCTTCAACGGTCAGAGCTACAAAGGCTTTGAAGGCGACTCCCTGGCCGCAGCACTGCTGGCTAACGGCGTCGACATCATCGGTCGCAGCTTCAAGTATTCCCGTCCGCGCGGCATTTTCGCCGCCGGTGCCGAAGAGCCGAACGCGGTGCTGCAGATCGGTGCCACCGAAGCCACGCAAATCCCGAACGTGCGCGCTACGCAACAAGCGCTGTACCAGGGCCTGGTCGCCACCAGCACCAACGGCTGGCCAAGCGTCAACAACGACATGATGGGGATTCTCGGCAAGGTCGGCGGCAAGCTGATGCCACCGGGTTTCTACTACAAAACCTTCATGTACCCGCAATCGTTCTGGATGACCTACGAGAAGTACATTCGTAAGGCAGCCGGTCTTGGCCGCTCGCCGACCGAGAACGATCCGGACACCTACGACTACATGAACCAGCACTGCGACGTGCTGATCGTCGGCGCCGGCCCTGCAGGCCTGGCCGCTGCACTGGCGGCTGCGCGTAGCGGTGCCCGGGTGATCCTGGCGGACGAACAGGAAGAGTTCGGCGGCAGCCTGCTCGACTCCCGCGAAAGCCTCGACGGCAAGCCTGCGACCGAGTGGGTCGCCAGCGTCATCGCCGAGCTGAAGAACACCCCGGACGTGCTGCTGTTGCCGCGCGCCACGGTCAACGGCTACCACGACCACAACTTCCTGACCATTCACGAACGCCTCACCGATCACCTCGGTGACCGCGCGCCGATTGGCCAGGTACGTCAGCGCATCCACCGTGTTCGCGCCAAGCGTGTCGTGCTGGCGACCGGCGCTCACGAGCGTCCACTGGTCTACGGCAACAACGACGTGCCGGGCAACATGCTGGCCGGTGCCGTCTCGACTTATGTGCGCCGCTACGGTGTAGCACCGGGCAAGAAACTGGTGCTGTCGACCAATAACGACCACGCCTATCGCGTGGCCCTGGACTGGCTCGATGCCGGCCTGCAAGTGGTGGCCGTCGCCGACGCCCGCAGCAACCCGCGCGGTGCGCTGGTGGAAGAAGCACGCGCCAAGGGCATCCGCATCCTCACCGGCAGCGCCGTGATCGAGGCCCGTGGCACCAAGCACGTGACCGCTGCCCGCGTGGCCGCGATCGATGTCAAAGGCCACAAAGTCACCAGCCCTGGTGAATGGCTCGACTGCGACATCGTCGCCAGTTCCGGCGGTTACAGCCCGGTGGTTCACTTGGCCTCGCACCTGGGCGGCAAGCCGATCTGGCGCGAAGATATCCTTGGTTTCGTACCGGGCGAAGCACCGCAGAAACGTGTATGCGTCGGTGGAATCAACGGCGTCTACGGTCTCGGCGATTCCCTGGCTGACGGTTTTGAAGGCGGTGTTCGCGCTGCCAGCGAAGCCGGTTTCGGTGCGGTCGAAGCGACCTTGCCAAAAGCCCTGACCCGTCTGGAAGAGCCGACACTGGCGCTGTTCCAGGTGCCGCACGAAAAGAGCACCGCACGGGCTCCGAAGCAATTCGTCGACCTGCAGAACGACGTCACCGCCGCCGCCATCGAACTGGCGACCCGCGAGGGCTTCGAGTCGGTCGAGCACGTCAAGCGCTATACCGCGCTGGGCTTCGGCACCGATCAGGGCAAGCTCGGCAACGTCAACGGCTTGGCCATTGCTGCCCGTTCGCTGAACGTGACCATCCCGCAGATGGGCACCACCATGTTCCGTCCGAACTACACGCCGGTGACCTTCGGCGCGGTGGCTGGTCGTCACTGTGGGCACATTTTCGAGCCAGTGCGCTACACCGCGCTGCATCAGTGGCACCTGAAAAATGGTGCCGAGTTTGAAGATGTTGGCCAGTGGAAACGTCCATGGTACTTCCCGAAATCCGGTGAAGACATGCACGCGGCAGTCAAGCGCGAATGCAAAGCCGTGCGCGACAGCGTCGGCCTGCTGGATGCTTCGACCCTGGGCAAGATCGACATCCAGGGCCCGGATTCACGCGAGTTCCTCAACCGCATCTACACCAACGCCTGGACCAAGCTCGACGTGGGCAAGGCCCGCTACGGCCTGATGTGCAAAGAAGACGGCATGGTCTTCGACGACGGCGTAACCGCCTGCCTCGCCGACAACCATTTCGTGATGACCACCACCACTGGCGGCGCTGCACGCGTGCTGCAATGGCTGGAGATCTACCACCAGACCGAATGGCCGGACCTGAAGGTGTACTTCACTTCCGTGACCGATCACTGGGCGACCATGACCCTGTCCGGGCCGAACAGCCGCAAGCTGCTCAGCGAAGTCACCGACGCCGACCTGAGCAACGAAGCCTTCCCGTTCATGACCTGGAAAGAAGCCCAGGTCGGTGGCGTGCCGGCGAGGATTTTCCGGATTTCGTTTACCGGTGAGCTGTCGTACGAGGTCAACGTGCAAGCCGACTACGCCATGGGCGTGCTGGAAAAAATCGTCGACGCGGGCAAGAAGTACAACCTGACGCCGTACGGCACCGAAACCATGCACGTGCTGCGGGCCGAGAAGGGCTTCATCATCGTCGGCCAGGACACTGACAGCTCGATGACCCCGGATGACCTGAACATGGGCTGGTGTGTCGGTCGCAACAAACCGTTCTCGTGGATCGGCTGGCGCGGGATGAACCGTGAAGACTGCGTGCGTGATCAGCGCAAGCAGCTGGTCGGCCTCAAGCCGATCGATCCGAACAAGTGGCTGCCGGAAGGTGCGCAGCTGGTGTTCAACACCAAGCAGGCCATCCCGATGACCATGGTCGGTCACGTGACCTCCAGCTACCTGCACAACTCCCTGGGCTATTCGTTTGCCATGGGCGTGGTCAAGGGCGGCCTGAACCGCATGGGCGAACGTGTGTTCGCGCCACTGGCGGATGGCAGCGTGATCGAGGCGGAAATCGTTTCTTCGGTGTTCTTCGATCCGAAAGGCGAACGCCAGAACGTGTAATTGCCCAGGCCCTGTGGTGAGCCTGCCGACGCTTTCGCGAGCAGGCTCGCTCCCACAGAGATTGCGTAACCCTTGTGGGAGCGAGCCTGCTCGCGAAGGCGGCGGAACAGCCTCCACAGGGCCAACAGAATTCAGGAACAGGTGCTTTATGACCGCAGCCAATGTTTACCAACAGCGCCCAACCAACGGGGCCAAGGCCGAGTCGTCGCTGCATCACGCCGACCTCGCCAGCCTCGTGGGCAAGGGTCGCAAGAACGCCGGCGTGACCGTGCGTGAGAAAAAACTCCTTGGTCACCTGACCATCCGTGGTGATGGCCACGACGCTGCATTTGCCGCGGGCGTGCACAAGGCCCTGGGCATCGAATTGCCGGGCGCTCTGACCGTCATCGTCAAAGGCGAGACCAGCCTGCAATGGATGGGGCCGGATGAGTGGCTGCTGATCGTCCCGACCGGCGAAGAATTCGCCGCCGAGCAAAAACTGCGCAAAGCGCTGGGCGACCTGCACATCCAGATCGTCAACGTCAGCGGTGGCCAGCAGATCCTCGAACTGAGCGGCCCGAACGTGCGCCAGGTATTGATGAAGTCCACCAGCTACGACGTGCACCCCAACAACTTCCCGGTGGGCAAGGCTGTTGGCACGGTGTTCGCCAAATCGCAACTGGTGATCCGTCACACCGCTGAAGACACCTGGGAGCTGCTGATCCGTCGCAGCTTCTCGGATTACTGGTGGTTGTGGTTGCAGGATGCGTCTGCCGAATACGGGCTTAGCGTCCAGGCTTGATTAGAGCCAGTCATGGAGGCGATCAACTGTGGGAGCGAGCCTGCTCGCGATGAACTTGAGGGCAACGCGTTGATTCAGGAAATACGCGTTATCGTTAACGTCCATCGCGAGCAGGCTCGCTCCCACAAGATGCAGCTTTCGTTTATCGATGCCTCAGGAGTCACCGCACTATGAGCCGCGCCCCAGACACATGGATCTTGACCGCCGACTGCCCCAGCGTGCTCGGCACCGTGGACGCGGTGACGCGCTTTCTGTTCGAGCAGGGCTGTTACGTCACCGAGCACCACTCCTTCGATGACCGGCTCTCGGGCCGTTTCTTCATTCGGGTGGAGTTCCGCCAGCCGGAGGGTTTCGACGAACAGTCGTTTCGCGCAGGCCTCGCTGAACGCGGTGCATCTTTCGGCATGGTCTTCGAACTGACGCCGCCGCATTACCGGCCTAAAGTGGTGATCATGGTCTCCAAGGCCGATCACTGCCTCAACGACCTGCTCTACCGCCAACGCATCGGCCAATTGTCGATGGACGTAGTCGCCGTGGTCTCCAACCACCCGGACCTCAAGCCGCTGGCCGACTGGCACCAGATCCCGTACTACCATTTCCCGCTGGACCCGAACGACAAACCATCCCAAGAGCGTCAGGTCTTGCAGGTGATCGAGGAGTCCGGTGCCGAGTTGGTGATCCTTGCCCGCTACATGCAGGTGCTGTCGCCGGAGCTGTGCCGCAAGCTCGACGGCAGGGCGATCAACATCCACCACTCCCTGCTGCCGGGTTTCAAGGGTGCCAAACCCTATCACCAGGCCTACAACAAAGGCGTGAAACTGGTCGGTGCCACGGCGCACTACATCAACAACGACCTGGACGAAGGACCGATCATCGCCCAAGGCGTCGAGGTGGTGGATCACAGTCATTACCCGGAAGACCTGATCGCCAAGGGGCGCGATATCGAAGGGCTGACATTGGCCCGGGCGGTGGGTTATCACATTGAGAGAAGAGTGTTCTTGAACGCCAATCGTACGGTCGTTCTTTAGATCGCCTTCGCGAGCAGGCTCGCTCCCACAGGTTTTTTGTGTTGTTCCGAGATTCACTGTGGGAGCGAGCCTGCTCGCGAAGAGGCCCTGACAAGCAACACAAGACAAACAGGCAATAACCCGAGCAATCAACGCGCCGCCGATTCATGGCGACGCGACCGCTACATAAAAACAACAGCGAGGTGAAAGCATGTCTGGCAATCGTGGTGTGGTGTATCTCGGCGCTGGCAAGGTCGAAGTACAGAAAATCGACTATCCGAAAATGCAGGACCCGCGCGGCAGGAAAATCAACCACGCCGTCATCCTGCGCGTGGTTTCCACCAATATCTGTGGTTCCGACCAGCACATGGTGCGCGGCCGTACCACTGCGCAAACCGGCCTGGTCCTGGGTCACGAGATCACCGGTGAAGTGATCGAGAAGGGCAGCGACGTCGAGAACCTGCAGATCGGCGACCTGGTGTCTGTTCCGTTCAACGTGGCTTGCGGGCGCTGCCGTTCCTGCAAGGAAATGCATACCGGCGTATGCCTGAGCGTTAACCCGGCGCGTCCCGGTGGTGCTTATGGTTACGTCGACATGGGTGACTGGACCGGTGGCCAGGCTGAATACGCGATGGTGCCTTACGCCGACTTCAACCTGCTGAAACTGCCGGACCGCGATCGCGCGATGGAAAAAATCCGCGACCTGACCTGCCTCTCCGACATCCTGCCGACCGGCTACCACGGCGCAGTGACCGCCGGCGTTGGCCCAGGCAGCACCGTATACATCGCCGGTGCTGGCCCGGTCGGCTTGGCGGCGGCCGCTTCCGCTCGCCTGCTGGGTGCGGCGGTGGTAATCGTCGGTGACGTCAATACCGTGCGCCTGGCCCACGCCAAGGCCCAGGGTTTCGAAATCGCCGACCTGTCCCTTGACACTCCACTGCACGAGCAAATCGCCGCACTGCTGGGCGAGCCAGAAGTGGATTGCGCCATCGACGCCGTAGGCTTCGAAGCCCGCGGTCACGGCCATGACGGCGTGAAACACGAAGCTCCGGCCACCGTGCTCAATTCGCTGATGGGCGTAGTACGCGTAGCCGGCAAGATCGGTATCCCAGGTCTCTACGTCACCGAAGACCCGGGCGCCGTGGACGCCGCCGCGAAAATGGGCAGCCTGAGCATTCGCTTTGGTCTGGGCTGGGCCAAATCCCACAGCTTCCACACCGGCCAGACCCCGGTCATGAAGTACAACCGCCAGCTGATGCAGGCGATCATGTGGGACCGTATCAACATTGCTGAAGTGGTGGGTGTGCAGGTGATTAGCCTGGATCAGGCGCCGGAAGGGTATGGCGAGTTTGATGCGGGCGTGCCGAAGAAATTTGTGATTGATCCGCATAAGTTGTTCAGCGCGGCGTAAACGCTGTATAGGTAAAAAAGGGCGATCTTGGATCGCCCTTTTTTTGTAAGTTGCATTTGCTCAATGCGCGTTTTTTAGAGCTGCGTGTGCACATCACTTTTTCGTTTGAAAATTTGATATTGCCGCAGGCTTCAGGGCTCCTTTGTGACGAACGGATGAGAAATGGATGCAGGCCTGAGGAACATGCCCGCGGCTACCCGGTCAAACCGGCAGCTTTGCGCCCGAAAGCCGGGTGTTTTTTCTCGACGCAAGAGGATGTCTGAATGAAGATTTCACGCGGTTTTGTCCTGGCATCGCTCATGACCCTGGTGGTCAGCCCGGCTTTTGCACAATTCAGCCTGAGCGATGCGGCCAGTGCCATTTCCGGCATGAAGGGCAACGCGGCCACGGAGGCTGCGCCGACCTCTGAGACAGCAGACCTGCTGGGCGCGCTCACCCAATTGAACATCACGCCAGAGCAAGCCGTCGGCGGCGCCGGGGCGATGCTTGGGTTGGCGAAGAATCAGCTGAGTTCGACCGATTATTCGGAGCTGGCCAAAAGCGTGCCGGGCATCGACATTCTCTCGGGTGGGGGAGAGTTGGGGGCGCTCGCCGGTTTGCTCGGTTCGAGCGGCAAGGCCGCAGGGCTGGATAACGCCCTGGGCAACGTCAAGGACACCAATGACCTGAACAACGCCTTCAGCGCCCTGGGCATGGACACCGGCATGATCGGGATGTTTACCCCGGTGATCCTGCAGTACCTAGGTCAACAAGGCGTCGGCGGTTCCCTGCTGAGTAGCTTGGGCAGCATCTGGGGCACAGGCACAGGCACAGGCACAGGCACAGGCACAGACACAGGATTCGGCACCAGCACCGGTAGCTGATTCAGCGACTCTCGGCGCGCAAATCGTCGATACGCCGGTCCTTCTCGTTCCAGAGCTGGTTGACCCAGTTCTGGACTTTCTCGCGAAACAGTGGATCGTTTTCGTAGTCGCCCTGCCAAAGCGCCGGGTCGAGTTCGCGGGTCTTGATGTCAATGATGACCCTCGGAACGTTGCCGCTGATCAAGTCCCAGAACCCCGGAATCGCTTGCTGTGGATAGACCACGGTGACGTCGAGAATGGCATCCAGTTGTTCGCCCATCGCTGCCAGCACAAAGGCTACCCCACCGGCCTTGGGCCTGAGCAGGTGAGTGAAGGGTGATTGTTGCTGGGTGCTTTTGGCGCTGGTGTAGCGAGTGCCTTCCAGATAGTTGACCACGGTCACGGGCTGGCGCTTGAACAGTTCGCAGGCCTGTTTGGTGATCTCCAGATCCTTGCCGGCCAGTTCCGGGTTCTTCGCCAGAAAAGCCTTGGTGTAGCGCTTCATGAATGGGTAATCCAGCGCCCACCATGCCAGGCCGAGGAACGGCACCCAGATCAGTTCTTTCTTGAGGAAGAATTTGAAAAACGGTGTGCGTCGGTTCAGCGTCTGGATCAGCGCCGGGATATCGACCCAGGACTGATGATTGCTGATCACCAGATACGAAGTGTCACGACGCAGATCGTCACCGCCGCGGATATCCCATCGGGTGGGAATGCACAGGCGAAAGATCAGCTTGTCGATTTCCGACCAGGTCTCGGCAATCCACATCACCACCCAGGACGCATAATCGCGAAAGCGGCCGGGCAGGACCAGCTTGAGCAGGGCAAACACCATCAAGGGGCCGATCAGGACCAGGGTGTTAAGTAACAGCAGCAATGTGACAAAACAGCCGGTGAGCAGGCGGCGCATAAAGAACTCTTGGAAGCGTTTGGGCGCGCCATGATAAGCAGCTTCGGGCGACAGGCCAAATCACCGGTGACGAATGTTTCACCTTTGACGCGCTAACCTCCTGACACCGATCATTCCCACGCTCCGCGTGGGAATGCAGACCGGGACGCGCTGCGTCCCAAATCAGGGGCCGAACGCAGAGCGTACGTTGAGGCAATCCTTTGCGCTGCGTGGGAACGATCTATTCGACAACGGTCTAAAATTGCGCTGCCCATCTCTCAAGGACTCCCCGTACGTGAAATCCCTTCTTGCACTGTTTTCACTCATCGCCCTGCCGGTCATGGCCGCCGAGCCGACCCTGTACGGTCGCTACGAATACATCGCGCTACCGGAAATCGGCGGCGAAGTGCTCAAGGCCAAGATGGACACCGGCGCCCTGACCGCGTCGCTGTCGGCCAAGGACATCGAAACCTTCACCCGCGACGGCGAAGACTGGGTGCGCTTCCGTCTCGCCACCAAGGGCGCGAGCAATAAGGTTTACGAACACAAGGTCGCGCGGATCAGCAAGATCAAGACCCGTTCCGAAGAGGACGAAGATGACAGCGAAGTGATCGCGCCCACCAAGCGACCGGTGGTGGATCTGGAGTTGTGCCTGGGCAATGTCAAACGCACGGTCGAGGTTAACCTCACCGATCGCAGTAGCTTCAATTACCCATTGTTGATCGGCGCCAAGGCCTTGCGCGAGTTTGGCGCGGCGGTGAATCCGGCTCGCAGGTTTACGGCGGACAAGCCGGATTGTTGATCGGTTCACAGGGTGTTGGTGTAGCTTCATCAAACCTTCGGCATCGTCGCCAACATCGAAGGCCTTTGACTCACCTCGAAATACCACGCCGCCAACTGCGGATTGGCCGATCGCCAGTCCAGGTCCGGATGGCGCAAATCCAGATACCCTAACGCACAGGCCACTCCGATCGCGGCGATGTCGAAATGGCTGGCCAGCTCGGCCATCGCATCTTTTTCCAGCAACGCCAGGGCACGGCGGATTTTGTCGCGCTGGCCGTCGAGCCATTGGTCCCAGTGTTTTTCCGGGGCGCGCAGGGCGACTTCGTAGCGCACCAGTACCGCGGCGTCCATGATGCCGTCGGCCAGGGAGGCGAGTGTCAGGCGCCGCCAGCGGGCCGAGCCTTCGCGGGGGATCAGCGGGTTGCCGACGTGCTGGTGATCCAGATAGTCGAGGATCACCCGGCTGTCGTGGATGATGCTGCCATCGGCCAGTCGCAGGGCGGGGATCTTGCTCAAGGGGTTGTCGTCGATCAGGGTCTGGTCCGGATCAACCGGTGTGAGCACGCAATTCTGTAGGGCAACGCGGTCCTGTTGACCGGTTTCGTGCAAGAGCACCATGACTTTGCGGACGAAGGGGGAGAGGGGGTTGTGGTACAGGGTCATGCTCGGGGTGGACATGGCAGTGACTCGGTTGGTGGCGGTGTCACGCAGCATAACGTGTGGAGGCGAGAGCTCAAGATCACATTCAATTGTGGGAGCGAGCCTGCTCGCGAAGAGGCCGTGTCAGTTGACATCAATGCTCTCTGACACACCGCTTTCGCGAGCAGGCTCGCTCCTACAGGGGGATGTCCGTTACCGGCATTGCAGGAGGCCGCGCAGGGCGAGGACGGCAGGGATGCCTAATCCAAGCCAGCTCAGGGCATCCCAAACGCCATCGCCGAGCAACGCGGCAAATAACCCGCCCGCGCTGAACAAGGCGATAACAGTTGGGGTGGCGAACACCTTCCAGAAACTCGACTGGCGGGGCCTCATGCCACGCTCTCCGCTTTCTCCAGTACGGGTTTCACCGCCTTGCGCCGCACCACCCACAGGTAAACGCCACTGCCGAGCACAATGATCGTCAGCACATCCAGGGTGGCCCAGAGGATTTGCATCGGCATGCCGCCATAGTCACCGAAATGCAAAGGCTGCGACATGCCCATGGCGTCCATGTACCAGGGACGCTCGGCCACGGCGGTGACTTTCAGGGTGCTGGCGTCGATCAGCACCGGTGTCAGCAAGTGCGAGGTCAGGTGCGTGCTGCCTTTCATGAACACAGCGTAATGGTGTTCGCTGGAGAACCGCGTGCCGGGAAAGGCAATGAAGTCCGGTTGCATGCCGGGTGCGACTTCCTTGGCGATATCGAGCAAACGTGTAGCCGGCGCCAGTTGCGACAGCGGGGGCGCATCGCGATACGGCGCAACCATCGCGCTCAGGCTGTCGTTGCGCCACGCGGCGATCAACAGGTCGGCGCAGGCACTGATCACGCCGGTTACGCCGACCACCAGGGCCCAGGTCAGGGTCACCACGCCGATCAGGTTGTGCAGGTCGAGCCAGCGCAGGCGGGTGGATTTGTCCTGGCGCACGGTGGCGAATTTCAGGCGACGCATGAACGGCAGGTACAGCACCGTGCCGGAAACGATCGCGACGACGAACAGCAAACCCATGAACGCCAGCAACAACTTGCCCGGCAGCCCGGCGAACATGTCTACATGCAAGCGCAGCATGACCATCATGAAGCCGCCATTGGCCGATGGCATCTCCAGCGCTTCGCCGGTGCGGGCGTCGAGCATGAAGGTGTGGGAAGAGTTCGGCTCGGTGCCGGCGGTGGCCGCCATGATCGCGATTGCGCCGTTGGGCTCATCATCGTCGAAACCGAAATACTGCATGACGTCACCGGGACGATGCTTTTCAGCCGCCTGCACAAGCTGCTGCAGATTCAGTTGCGGTGTGTCTGCCGGCATTTGCTTCAATTCGGCGGCATCGCCCAGCAAATGGTCGATCTCATGGTGAAAGATCAACGGCAGGCCGGTGAGTGCCAGCATCAGCAGGAACACCGTGCAGATCAGGCTGGTCCAGGTGTGGACAAAGGACCAGCGGCGAATTGTTTTACTTTTCATTTCGTAGCCTCCAGAAATACCCAGGCCGTCCTCGAAGGACGGCCTGGGTACCGGGCGTTACCACTTGTAGTCAAGGCTGGCCATGACGTTGCGACGGTCGCCGTAGTAGCAGTAGAAACCGTCACAGGTCGAGATGTATTCCTTGTCGAATACGTTGTTGGCGTTGACGCTGACACTGACGCCCTTGAGTGCATTGTCCAGGCGGCCCAGGTCGTAATGAACGGCCGCGTCATAGACGGTATAGGAATCGCTGTGGCCGTCTGACGGATCGCGTACAAAGGCCATGCTGCCGATGGCGATGTTGTCGGTTTCGCCGATATAGCGCACACCAAAGCCGATTCCAAAGCCATCCAGAACACCGGTATGCCAGGTGTAGTCAGCCCATGCCGCGGCCTGGTTTTCCGGGGTCAGTGGCAGCGGGCGATTTTTGTCCAGCGGATCGGTGACTTTGGTCATCTTGCTGTTGGCGTAGGTGTACGAAGCCGTCAGATTCAGGTTTTCGTTGACGTTGCCGGTTGCCTCCAGCTCGAAGCCTCGGACTTTCGCTTCACCCAGCGGGCGAGAAACGCCCAGGGTGTCGCTGAGTACGATGTCCTTGCGGGTCAGGTCATAGGCGGCAGCCGTGAACAGCATGTCGGTGCCCGGTGGTTGGTACTTGAGTCCGATTTCATATTGCTTGCCGGTGCCAGGACGGAATGCCTCGCCGTTGGCGCCACCTGCTTCTGCCTGGAAGGATTCGGCGTAGGAGATGTAGGGAGTGAAGCCGGAGTCGAACACATAGCTGATGGCCGCGTTGCCGCTGAAGTTGGTGTCGTCGCGGGTGTCCTTGGCATTGTTCATGTTGTAGAACGTCGATTCCGTGTGCAGCCAGTCCTGACGACCGCCCAGGGTCAGGCGCCAGTTGTCGAGGGCCATCTGGTCCTGGACATAGAGGCCTGTGTCATGGGTCTTCTGGTTGTAGTCATTGAACGCGGTGTATTGGACGTTACTGAAGTCCTGCCCGTAGATCGGGTGGGTGATGTTGCTGGTTGGCGCGTTGCCGAACAGCCATTTGTAGTTGGTGTTGACGCGTTGGTGATCCAGCCCCAGCAACAGTGTGTGCCTGATGGCGGCGGTGTCGAAATCGGCCTGGAAATTGTTATCCACGGCAAACTGGCTGAGGTCTTCGTCAACTACGTTGGCACCCCGGGACAGGGTGCCGTCGTCTTCGACCGAACCATAGAAACCGCCCGCGGTAATGCTCTGGAAGGACAGATCGCTCTTGGTATAGCGAAGGTTCTGACGGAACTGCCAAACGTCGTTCATCCGGTGCTCAAAGGCATATCCCAACGCGTAATAGGTCTTGTCGTAGAACTCCCATTCCGGATCACCGAGATTCTTGTGGAACTTCACTTCTCCAGCGGGCGAGGACAGTTTGGTGCCCTGTAGCGGAAGGAACTGGCTGGTGGTACCGGTATCGTCACGGTTGTACTGGCTGAGGAAAGTCAGCGTGGTATCGGGATCGATGTTCCAGGTCAGGCTGGGAGCGATGTTGTAACGCTTGTCGTCGATGTGCTCGATGGTGGTGTTGCTATCACGCACCACACCGCTGACGCGGTACAAAAAACGCCCTTCGTCATCGACCGGACCGGTACTGTCGAAACTGATCTGCTTACGCTCGTAGCTGCCAACTTGCAATTGCACTTCGTTGCTGGCCAACGCATCAGGGCGTCGGCTGACCATGTCGAGCAAGCCGCCAGGCGGTGTCTGGCCGTAAAGCGAGGAGGCAGGGCCACGCAGCAGTGCTACTCGCTCAAGGTCCCAGGTCTCTATTTTCGGCATGGTGTAAGTGCCCTTTGGCAGCGGCAATCCATCGAGGAACTGAGTGGGCTCAAATCCACGAACTTTCAGCCACTCGGCACGGCTATCGCTGCCGTAGCTGCTGGCAATGACCCCGGGCATGTAGCGTACAGCGTCATCGAGATTCTGTACGGCACGGTCTTGCATCTGCTCGCGGGTGGCAACAGAAATCGAGCGTGGTACTTCTGCCAGTGCCGTGTCGGTCTTGGTGCCGGCAGCGGTGCGCTTGGCCAGGTAGCCTTGCACCGGACCCCAGGCGTTTTCAGTCTCTGCTTCTACACCGATGACGCTGGTTGCCGGCAAAGCCATCACACCCTCAGGCACGGTCACCAGGGTGTAGGTGCCGCCGCTTTGCTCCAGTTGCAGCCCGGTGCCACGCAGGGCTTCGCGCAGGGCGCCGGCAGCGTCGAACTGGCCCTGGACCGGGGCCGAACTCTTGCCGGCGGCCAGCGACGGGTTCAACGACAACGCCAGGCCGGCCTGGCTGGCAATCTGGTTCAGGGTGCTGGCCAGTGGTGCGGCCGGCAGGTTGTAGGCACGAACGCTGGACGCCTGTTCAGCGGCGATCAATTGGCTGCTGGCCAAAGGCGTACAAAGAGCAATGGCAAGCGCCAGCAAACCGGGGCGCAACAAGGCGTCTAACGAACGGGACATACAGCGGCTCCTGAAAGTGAATACTTCTCAATTGCCTAAGTACCGAACGAAAATCAAAAAGTGATAGGGCTGGATGGAAATAATTTCGATTCAGTAAACAAAGTTGGGTTTTGTGGCAGATCTGATGGCCTCACCGCGGGCAAGCCCGCTCCCACAGGTTCTGCACTGACCGGTAATTTTGTGACCGACACAAAACCTGTGGGAGCGTGGCTTGCCCGCGAAGGCGGCTTCACTGACACAGCACCTTTTAGGGCTTGGCCTCGGTCTTCGCCACCACCGTCACCCACCATTGCGTACGATGCTCAATCTGCACCGGCAGCGTTGGCAACAGCGCGCTCAGGGCCAG
Organism: Pseudomonas sp. G5(2012); assembly: GCF_000408945.1. Classification (NCBI taxonomy): domain Bacteria; kingdom Pseudomonadati; phylum Pseudomonadota; class Gammaproteobacteria; order Pseudomonadales; family Pseudomonadaceae; genus Pseudomonas; species Pseudomonas sp. G5(2012). The sequence continues at coordinate 35,265 of NZ_APIO01000012.1, read as the reverse complement.
GTCGGTGTTTTGCAACGGGAAGCTACCGGTGATCCGCAGGTCGGCCACTTCCGGTGCCACACCCAGTAGACCCGGGCGATAGCGACCGATTTCACGCACCAGATCTTCCAGTCGCGCGTTGTCCACTACCAGCATGCCGCGGGTCCAGGCATCGGCGCCGAGGTTGAGCGCGACAATCGGGCCCAGGCCGTCGCTGCGGATCAGCATTTGCTGGCCTTCGCGCAGGACCTGCTCTTCAGGACTCGATTGCGGATGGGCAGCCACCGCCGATTGCAACACGCTCAGGCGCGTACCTTGCTCTTCACGCTTGACCAGGAACCTTGTGCCCAAGGCACGCATGCGGCCTTCGCGGGTTTCAACGATGAACGGCCGTGCGTCGCCGTGGCCGGTCTCGATCAGTATTTCGCCTTCCTGGAGGATGACCCGCCGCTGCTTGTCATCGAAGCGCACGTCCACGGCACTGTGGGTGTTGAGGTTGATCAGGGTGCCGTCGTCCAGGCGAATCGTGCGTTGTTCGCCGGTGGCAGTGCGCTGGTCGGCCAGCCAATAATCGATCGGCAGATAGCGCTCACCGGCAAACAGTGCCAGCCCGAACACCGCAACGATGCTGGCCAGGCCGCTGCCGAGCTTGCGCACCCGGCGGCGAATGCCTTCGCGCGATTGCAGCAGGGCGGCGCGGGCGGGGCCGCTGGCGACGCTGAAACGCTGGTCGAGCATGCCCAATTGACGCCAGGCGCGGGCATGTTCTTCGTGGGCGGCGTGCCATTTGGCGAACTCTTCGCGTTCCACAGGGCTGCCGGAGTCCAGGGACAGTTGCCAGGCGATGGCAGCGTCGAGCACCTGTGCCGACACCGGCTTGGAACTGACCGGGTTCATGTCGGCTCCCCGTACAAGGCGATGTAGCACTGACGGATGCCTTGGGCCAGGTACTGGCGCACTCGCGGCACCGACACACCAAGGCGCTCGGCGATTTGCGCGTGGCCGAGGCCATCGAGTCGATTGTAGAGGAACGCCGCACGGGCCTTGCTCGACAGCTTGCCGAGCAGGCGATCGATGTTTTTCAGGTCTTCGAGGATCATTTGCTGTTCTTCCACCGACGGTTGTTCGGCTTCTGGAATCAGCATCAGTTCGGTGAGATAAGCCTGCTCCAGCGCGGCGCGGCGGAAGTAGTCGAACAGCAGGCCCTTGGCAATCGCCACCAGCAATGCCCGCGGCTCGCGCGGCTCTTTCAGTTCTTCGCGCCCGAGCAAGCGCACGAAAGTGTCCTGGCTCAAGTCCTCGGCCCGTTGCGGGCAGGTGACATTGCGACGTAGCCAAGCCAATAGCCAACCACGGTGGTCGCGATACAACGCACCGACGAGCTCACTTTGGGGGCTTGGAACTGACGACACGCAGCATCACCGATTGGGAAATGTTAACTAACGAGAATTGTTCGCGATTGTGTCAGAGGCGGGGGAGTGAAAGCAATCGGCGTTGGTCGGGCAGGAGGTTGTCGTATGACCCTGTAGGAGCTGCCGCAGGCTGCGATCTTTTGATTTTGATTTCCAAGATCAAAAGATCGCAGCCTGCGGCAGCTCCTACACGGGACGGCGTGACCGTTAGAAAGAATGTGTTTGCTGCCGCCGCTTCCACTGGTTCAACCGCTGCTGCAGATTCAGCGGGCTGTGAATCTGCTGCTGACGTGCACGGCTGAACAGGATCAGCGCCAGTTCGGCGGTTGCCAGGGCGTCGGCGCTGGCATTATGCCGCTCGAAGACTTCCAGCTTGAACCAATCGATCCACTCGTCCAGGCCGGCCTCGCGGATATTGGCCTGCGGACACAGCAGCGGGGCGATGTCCGCCACATCCATAAAGGGATGTTGCAACTTGTAGCCCAGGTGCTCTTTCAATGCGCGTCCGAGCATGTGCTGGTCGAAAGGCGCATGAAAGGCCAGCACCGGGCTATCGCCGACAAACTCCATGAACTCGAGCAACGCCTCAGCCGGGTCACTGCCGGCGGCGATTGCACTGGGCCCCAAGCCGTGAATCAGCACACTGGGGCCGAGTTTGATTTCGTCGCACTGCAAGGTGCGCTCGAACTGCCGGCTGAAATCGATCGCGCCATCCTCGATCACCACGGCGCCGATGGACAGTACCCGGTCCTTGTTCATATTCAGCCCGGTGGTTTCCAGGTCGAGCACTACCCAGCGCTGTTCGCGCAGGCTGCATTCACTTAATCCCTGGACCACAGGCAGGCGTTGAAGGCGTTGTTGCAGGTCCGCGGACAAGCTCGGGCCGGCGGGGCGCAACCATGAAAAAAGACTCATAGTTGGTAGCTCATAATTGGTATCGCAGGGACAGGCTGCTTTGCAGGCGTTGGGCCTGGCGCAGGGATTCGCGCAGGATGCGTCGATCCAGATGATTGAGGCTGTCGGGGTCGACCCGGTTGGAGTAGGGCAAATTCTCCCGGGTCTGTAGCTGATGTTGCTGCATGCGGGTTTGCTGGATGAAGTGATAGGCCTCTTCATACGCCGCACCGTCCAGTGGCTCGATGACCTCTTTGGCCACCAGTTGGCGAAAGCGCTCCAGGGTATTGTTCGCTTCGATGCCGTGGGCGAGGGCGAGTAACCGCGCCCCGTCGACAAAGGGGGTCAGGCCCTGGATCTTCAGGTCCAGCGTGGCTTTTTCGCCATTTTTACGCGCCAGCACGAACTCACGGAAACGTCCTACAGGCGGACGATTTCGCAACGCGTTTTCAGCCATCATGCGCTGGAACAGTCGGTTGTCGGCCACCTGGTCGAGAATCGCACGGCGCAGTTGTTCGCAGCCTAGCTCGCTGCCCCAGACCACGCGCAAATCGAAATAGATGCTCGACCCTAACAGGTTCTCCGGCGTGGCTTCGCGAATGAACGCGCTGAAGCGTCGGGCCCATTCGATCCGCGACAGGCACAGTTCTGGATTGCTGGCCATGATGTTGCCTTTGCACAGCGTGAAACCGCAAAGCGCCAGGCTTTGGTTGATCTGATGGGCAATGGGCAGCAATTTCCCACGAATCTCGGCGGCGTGGGCCGCGTCCCGCGCTTCGAACAGAATGCCGTTGTCTTGATCGGTGTGCAGTGTCTGTTCGCGGCGACCTTCGCTGCCGAAACACAGCCAACTGAACGGGATGCCCGGATCGCCTTTCTCAGCCAGGGTCAGCTCGATCACCCGGCACACGGTGTGGTCGTTGAGCAGGGTAATGATGTGGGTGATCTGGGTCGAAGACGCACCGTGGGCCAGCATGCGCTCCACCAGTTGACCAATTTCGCCACGCAGCAGCACCAGGTTTTCCACACGCTGGGCGCTGCGGATGGTGCGCGCCAGGTGAACCAGGTCGACCCGTTGCAGGGAAAACAGATCGCGTTCCGAAACCACACCGCACAGGCGCTGATCCTTGACCAGGCAGACGTGGGCGATATGCCGCTCTGTCATCGCAATCGCGGCATCGAAGGCACTATGGTCTGGAGACAGGTAAAACGGCGACGGGGTCATGTGCCGCTCGATCGCCTCGCTGAAATCGCCGATACCGTTGGCCACGACATGGCGCAAATCGCGCAGGGTGAAAATGCCCAGCGGCGCTTTATGTTCATTGACGATCACGATGCTGCCGACCTGCTGCTCGTGCATTTGGGTCACGGCTTCACGCAAGGGTGTGGTTGGGGCGCATGTCACCGGATGGCGCATGGCCAATTCGCCCAGGCGGGTATTAAGCGAGTATTGGGTGCCGAGGGTTTCCACGGCTTTTTGCTGGACCTGCTGGTTGACCTGGTCCAACAGGCTGCTCACCCCGCGTAGGGCAAAGTCGCGGAAGGTGCCGGAAATGGCGAACAGCTTGATGAATGCAAGTTTGTTCAGCTGTAGGCAAAAAGTGTCTTCGGCAGCCAGGTGTTCGGTGCGTGTCGCACGCTCCCCCAGCAGCGCAGCGAGTGGAAAGCACTCGCCCGTGGTGATTTCGAAGGTGGTTTCGGTCCCGCCCTTGGCCGAGTGCGGGCGTTCACCGACAACGCGACCCTGTTTGACGATGTAAAAATGCTCAACCGGGCCGTCGGCGGGTTTGATGATGCTCTCGCCGGGGGCATAAAAACGCAGCTGACATTGCTCGACCAGATACGCCAGGTGGGCGTGTTCCATCTGGTTGAAGGGCGGGAAGCGCTGAAGGAATTGCAAAGTGCCCTGGATGTTCTGCAACACCGCGGTTTTCCCTGCCTGGGTGAAGGCGTCCGCTTTACTCATAACCATTACCGCAGTCTTTTTTTGAATTGTTGTTGTCGGATGACTCACCCATGGTCGACCCCTACGGTCGGGGTGCCCATTGGACGTAAGTCTAGGTAGGCGGGAAAAGTGATGCATTGTCGGAAAGAACCTACCTAAATGTGAGAAAAACCTCACCTTTCCCCATTGGAAAATTATCCGACGGAGTGCACATTGATGGTGTGCTTAGCGATGTCTTACCACTGTGCTAGGGAATTGAATTGAACATGTAGAGAATGCCATGTCCGACCACGATATTTTGAGTGATGCCGAGCGCCAGGCGCTCAGTGACGTCATGCTGGAACCCGACCTGCCGCCGCAGCGGGTGCTGATCGTTGACGACGACAAGGATGCCCGGGAACTGTTGTCGGAGATTCTGGCACTGGACGGCATTCGTTGCATGACGGCAGCCAGTGGCGAGACCGCACTCAAGATGCTGGTGGCAGAAGCGGAGATCAAGAAACCTTCAATTGGCCTGCTGATTACCGATTTGCGCATGGGCAATGTGGATGGTCTGGAACTGGTTCGGCAGATTCGTGAAACCGTACGAGCCGCGCTGCCGATTATCATCGTTTCCGGCGATGCCGACGTCAAAGACGCCATTGCCGCGATGCATTTGAGCGTGGTCGACTTTTTGCTCAAACCGATTGATACCGGAAAGTTGTTAGCACTGGTCAAACATGAGTTGGGGATTGAGTAACCAAAGATTTGTAAGTGATAGTTGCCTGAAAGCCAACGCGCAGAGGTATTCGAGTTAAGTCTGCGTCTATTCGGTGTAATGAAGTTTTTCTGCCGCGGTTGAGAAATATCCATTCATAAATGTCTGTCAGCTGCGGCTGTAGTTTCAGATATCGTCGTGATGATTGAAGTGCGGGTGGCTGTTTATAGTTAGCCTTTGTTTTAATCAAATTCGAAAATATTAATTTATTATTCCACGCTGAAGTTTACGCCCGTGCTTGTGACCTCCTTGAGGAGGACTATTGAACGAACGTTTGTTTCCATGCGCCTGAAAAACTATGGCTTGATCGGGAAAGGCGATTTTCCTGGTTTGCATGCGTGTGAATGATAATCAGGACACAACATGATAAAAATGGATTTGCGCGACCTGCTCCTGATTCTTGTTGTAACGGTTATGTGGGGAAGTAACTATTCGGTCATTGATATCAGTCTCGACGGTATAGACCCGTATATGCTGACGGCCTTGCGTTTAACTTTCTGCGCCTTTCCGTTGGTGTTCTTCGTTCCCAAGCCGAAAAACATCAGTTCCTCAACTATCGCTTTATATGGTTTTTTGTTCGGAGTCGGGATGTGTTGGCTGATGAACTATGGCATGTTTCTCGGGGTCAGTGCCGGTGTGACTTCTCTGCTCCTGCAATTCAGTGCCTTTTTTACAGTCATCTGGGGGGTGATGTTGTTCGGCGAAAAAATGTCGGGGATCCAGGTGGCAGGAATTCTCCTGGCATTGGTGGGGCTTATGTTCATCATCAATGTGACCGAGACGCAAGGCCAGAGCCATGGTCTGTTTCTGATACTGCTGGCAGCTTTGTGCTGGAGTCTTTGCAATGTCGTGATCAAGAAAAGCAAGGTAATCGACATTTTTTCCTTCGTTGTCTGGTCGAGTCTGTATGCAATTGCGCCGTTGTACTTGATGACCTACTGGGCCAGGGGGGCTGCGCCTTTCCAGGCGTTATTGACGGACATCAAGGCTCCGGTGCTGCTGTCCATTCTGTTCCAGGCCTATGTGGCGACGATTTTCGGTTATTGGGCATGGAACCGCTTGATCAGGAAATATCCGGCGAGCCAGGTTGCCCCATTGTCGATCATCATTCCGATATCCGGCATCGTGACTTCCTGGTATGTGCTCGACGAACCCATTGGGGGCGAGAAACTGTTCGCCCTTGTGCTTACGGTCCTGGGTATTGCCTTGTTCATGTGTGCACCGAAAATCGCTAACTGCATCGCTGAAAGCGCCTTGCGCCACAGGAAATGACCGGTCAGAAACTACAATCCCCCGGTCGTGAGGCCGGGGGATTGTTGTCTGGCAGACTATTTTTTACAGCGCGTTCCTGGCCTTGAACTCGCGACGACGACGGTGCAGGACCGGCTCGGTGTAGCCGTTGGGCTGCTTGGTACCTTCCACCACCAGCTCGACAGCCGCCTGGAAGGCGATGTTGCTGTCGAAGTTCGGTGCCAGCGGACGGTACAGCGCATCACCGGCATTCTGACGGTCCACCACCGGCGCCATGCGCTTAAGGCTGGCCATCACCTGCTCTTCGGTAACGATGCCATGACGCAGCCAGTTGGCGATGTGCTGGCTGGAAATACGCAGCGTCGCACGGTCTTCCATCAGGCCGACGTCATTGATGTCCGGCACCTTCGAGCAACCAACGCCCTGGTCGATCCAGCGCACCACATAACCCAGAATGCCTTGGCTGTTGTTGTCCAGTTCGTTCTGGATCTGTTCTGCGGTCCACTGTGGGTTCACTGCCAGCGGGATGGTCAGGATATCGTCCACCGACGCAGGAGCACGCTTGGCCAGTTCGGCCTGACGGGCGAACACGTCAACCTTGTGGTAGTGCAGCGCGTGCAGCGCGGCAGCGGTCGGCGAAGGCACCCATGCGGTGTTGGCACCCGCCAGTGGGTGAGCGATTTTCTGTTCCAGCATCGCCGCCATCAGGTCGGGCATTGCCCACATGCCTTTACCGATCTGCGCACGGCCTTGCAGGCCGGTGCTCAAGCCGATATCAACGTTGGAGTTCTCGTAGGCGCCAATCCATTTTTCGGCCTTCATGTCGGCCTTGCGCACCATCGGGCCGGCTTCCATGGAGGTGTGGATTTCATCGCCCGTGCGATCGAGGAAGCCGGTGTTGATGAACACCACGCGCTCGCTGGCAGCCTTGATACAGGCCTTGAGGTTGACCGTGGTACGGCGCTCCTCGTCCATGATCCCGACCTTCAGGGTGTTGCGAGGCAGGCCCAGCACGTCTTCGATGCGCCCGAACAGCTCGTTGGTGAACGCAGCTTCTTCAGGACCGTGCATCTTTGGCTTCACGATGTAGACGGAACCGGTGCGGGTATTTTTGCGCGAGGTATTGCCGTTCAGGTTGTGCATCGCCGCCAGAACAGTCACCAGACCGTCGAGGATGCCTTCCGGTACTTCGTTGCCATCTTTATCGAGGATCGCATCGATGGTCATCAGGTGACCGACGTTACGCACGAACAACAACGAACGACCATGCAGGCTCAATTCGCTGCCGTCGACGGCGGTGTAGGTGCGGTCGGCGTTCATGGTGCGAGTAAACGTCTTGCCGCCCTTGGCGACTTCTTCCGCCAGGTCGCCCTTCATCAGGCCGAGCCAGTTGCGGTAGATCACTACCTTGTCATCGGCGTCGACGGCGGCGACGGAGTCTTCGCAGTCCATGATGGTGGTGAGTGCGGCTTCCATCAGGATGTCTTTGACACCGGCAGCGTCGGTCTGGCCGACCGGGGTGCTGGCATCGACCTGGATTTCGAAATGCAGGCCATTGTTTTTCAGCAGGATCGCGGTGGGTGCCGCCGCATCGCCCTGGAAACCGATCAGTTGGGCGTCGTTGCGCAGGCCGCTGTTGCTACCGCCTTTAAGGGCGACGACCAGTTTGCCGTCAACGATTTTGTAGTGTGTCGAATCGACGTGGGAGCCGGCCGCCAATGGCGCCGCTTCGTCGAGGAAGGCCCGGGCGAAGGCGATGACCTTGTCGCCGCGAACCTTGTTGTAGCCTTTGCCTTTTTCCGCGCCGTCAGCCTCGCTGATGGCGTCGGTGCCGTAGAGCGCGTCGTACAGCGAACCCCAGCGGGCGTTCGAAGCGTTAAGCGCGAAGCGGGCATTCATCACCGGCACCACAAGCTGTGGGCCGGCCATGTGGGCGATTTCTTCATCGACGTTTTGCGTCGTTGCCTGGAAATCGGCCGCTTCTGGCAGCAGATAACCGATGTCTTGCAAGAAGGCTTTATAAGCCACGGCGTCGTGTGGTTGACCGGCACGGGATTGGTGCCAGCCGTCGATACGAGCCTGGAAATCATCGCGTTTGGCGAGTAGGGCTTTGTTCTTCGGCGCCAGGTCATGGATGACCTTGTCGGCACCGGCCCAGAATTGGTCGGCGGTGAGGCCGGTTCCGGGAATGGCTTCGTTGTTCACGAAGTCGAACAGGACTTTGGCGACCTGCAGGCCACCGACTTGAACGTGTTCAGTCATTGCTTGCCTCACTCTGCTCAGCTATTTCGCTTTTCAGCTCTTCAATTTAACAATGAAGCCTCTGGCCATTTAAACCACAAACCCTGCGACCAGTACATGCCATTTCTGACGGCTGGGTGGGGACCAATCAACGGCTTTAGGGCCTTGCTGACAGGGCTTTCAGGGATGCGTCTGCGCCTGTGGCGGACATCGATCCAACGTTATGTAGTGCGCGCAGCGGCATACTACATGATGAGTTGCGGTTGTGAAAATTAGACTAATTACGTCGTTCTGCGACCCCATGACGCATTGCAGTCACGTCGGGGATGAGGATGTTCTCAAAAAAGCATGAGATTGTTCCAGTTAAATATAAAAAGTTGTACACGATTTATGTTGCGCAGGTTCTTGGGCGGGACTCATTCGCGAGCAGGCTCGCTCCCACAAAGCCCTGCGCCGACCTTGTGGGAGCGAGCCTGCTCGCGAAGAGGTCGGACCTGCCAGCGCCGAATCAACCCTTGCCTATACTTCTCTTTCAATAACAAAAGAGGGCTGCGCCATGGACCACCTCGTACTCACTGTTTTTGCACCGGACAAGCCTGGACAGGTCGAGCGCATAGCCCAATGCATCGCCGAGCATGGTGGTAACTGGCTGGAAAGCCGCATGTCACGCATGGCCGGGCAATTTGCCGGGATTCTTCGGGTGGGGGTCCCGGCGGAAGCCTACGACTCACTGGTCGACGCCCTGCAAGGATTATCGTCCCACGGCATTCGCGTCTTGATCGCCGAAAGCGGTATCGAACAGTCGTGCACTTGGAAGCCGATTGCCATGGAGCTGGTGGGCAATGACCGGCCGGGGATCGTGCGCGACATCACGCGCTTGCTCAGTGAGCAGGGGGTAAACCTGGAACGGCTGGTGACGGAGGTACGTCCGGCCCCCATGAGCAGCGAGCCGCTGTTCCACGCCGAAGCGATACTGGCGGTGCCCCTGACGCTGTCTCTGGACGTGCTGCAATCGCGCCTGGAAACCCTGGCGGACGACCTGATGGTGGAATTGGTGCTGCGCAGTGAACCTTGATCAGGTTATCCAGTTTAAACGTGCACCCGCCTGTGGATAACCTGTAGAGACAGCCCGCCAGGCCATGCCGGCCGTGGCTCTTCAAAGATTGATCAAAAAACCAGCAGTTTCAGTAACTTGCGCACAAACGGCGGGGATCACGCTGTGGATAACCTTGGGAAGGATCGGTGCAGGCCACGGACAACGTGGCCTGCAGAGGGTTGTGTGTTTTTTGATCAGTTGCGACGGCGCAGGCTGAACCAGGCATCGACGCTGTAAACCGCCAGGCCTGCCCAGATGAAGATGAACGCAACCAGCGTACTCGACGATAGTTGCTCATCAAACAGCAGGACGGCCTGCAGCAGCACCAGGGTCGGTGCCAGGTATTGCAGGAATCCCAGGGTCGTGTAGGGTAAATGCCGCGCGGCAGCGTTGAAGCAGACCAGCGGCACCAGCGTTACCGGACCGGCAGCCACCAGCCACCAGGCTTCGGAGGTGGTCCAGAATTCAGCCTGGGCGCTGCTGGCGGTTGGATTGAGCAGTAACCAGGCCAGCGCTATCGGCACCAACATCCAGGTTTCGACCACCAATCCCGGGAGCGCCTTGACCGGCGCCTGCTTGCGAATCAACCCGTAGAAACCGAAGGTCAATGCCAGCACCAGCGACACCCAAGGCAGGCTGCCCACTTGCCATACTTGTTGCGCCACGCCAACCGCCGCCAGCCCCACGGCAATCCATTGCATGCGTCGCAGCCGCTCACCGAGGATCAGCATCCCCAGCAGCACGTTCACCAAGGGGTTGATGTAGTAACCGAGGCTGGCCTCCAACATGCGCCCGTTGTTCACCGACCACACATACGTCAGCCAGTTGGCGGCGATCAGCGTACCGCTCAGGGCCAGGATCGCCAGCCGACGTGGGTTCTCCCGTAGCTCGCGCCACCAGCCCGGATGTTTCCAGACCATCAGCAACAAGGCGCCGAACAACGCCGACCACAGCACGCGGTGAATGATGATCTCCACGGCGGGCACGTTGGCAATGGCCTTGAAGTAGAGCGGGAAAAGTCCCCAGATGATGTAGGCACTCAGGCCCAGAATGTACCCGCGACGCAGGTTGGCGGCTTGCATGCAGAATCCTTGCTTAGGCAGCTAACAAAGGAGGGATTGTAGGGCGGTTGTATAGATGTGTCGCTTCTGAAAGCAAAAGATCGCAGCCTGCGGCAGCTCCTACAGGGAATGGTGTACACCCGTAGGAGCTGCCGCAGGCTGCGATCTTTTGATCCCGGATTAAAAAAGCTTCAGTGGTTCTTCATTGAGCGCCGCGAGCTGCTCGCGCAACGCCAACACCTGGTCGCCCCAATAGCGTTCGGTGCCGAACCACGGAAAGCTGCGCGGGAATGCCGGGTCGTCCCAGCGACGGGCGAGCCAGGCGCTGTAGTGCATCAGGCGCAGCGCGCGAAGGGGTTCGATCAGCGCCAGTTCCCGGGGATTGAAATCGTGGAATTCGTTGTAGCCATCCATCAATTCCGACAACTGGCCCAGGCATTCCTGGCGATCGCCGGCCAGCATCATCCAGATGTCCTGTACCGCCGGGCCCATGCGGCAGTCGTCGAGGTCGACGATGTGGAACATCTCATCACGGCACATCATGTTGCCGGGGTGGCAATCGCCGTGCATTCGGATGTTCTGGTGCGGCGTATTGCTGTAGACATCTTCCACACGCTTGAGCAGATCGCGGGCCACGGACTCGTAGGCCGGCAGCAGGCTGCGGGGAATGAAGTTGCCTTCGAGCAAAGTCGTCAGCGAATCATGGCCAAAGTTTTTCACCGCCAGCGCCTCACGGTGCTCAAACGGTTTGGTCGAGCCCACTGCATGCAGTCGGCCGAGCAGTTGCCCCAGGCGATACAGCTGATCGAGATTGCCAGGTTCCGGCGCGCGTCCGCCGCGGCGGGGGAACAGGGTGAAACGGAAGCCGTTGTGCTCGTGCAGGGTTTCACCGTTGTGGATCAGCGGCGCGACGACCGGTACCTCGACCTCGGCGAGCTCGAACGTGAACTGGTGTTCTTCCAGAATCGCTTCGTTGGTCCAGCGCTGCGGGCGATAGAACTTGGCGATCAACGGTTCGGCGTCTTCGATACCAACCTGGTAGACACGGTTTTCGTAGCTGTTGAGCGCCAGAATGCGGGCATCGCTGAGAAAGCCGATGCTTTCGACGGCATCGAGCACGAGGTCTGGGGTGAGCGTTTCAAACGGGTGGGCCATGCTGACTCCTGCGCGCAGCAGGCTGCTGCGTCCGGCCAGGCATGGTAGCGCAGACGGACACATAGGTGGTGTCTGTACTGACGCCTTCGCGAGCAGGCTCGCTCCCACAGTTGATCTCCTGTGTGGCACATGTTGCAGGCTCACTGCTTACCCTGTGGGAGCGGGCTTGCTCGCGAAGAGGCACTATCAGGCGCCGACGACCCCTCCGTCTTCACGCGAAATGGCAATCACCGAAGACCGCGGCTTTCCATTCGGCAAGTGCTCAGGGAAGGTCGAACCGCCGTTCTCCCCCGGGTGCTGAATGCCGACGAACAAGGTCTTCTGGTCCGGCGAAAAGCTGATCCCCGTTACCTCACAACCAATCGGCCCGACCATGAACCGACGGATCTCGCCGGTCGTCGGGTCGGCGCAGAGCATCTGATTGTTGCCCATGCCGGCGAAGTCACCGGCATTACTCGAATCGCCGTCGGTTTGAATCCACAGCCGCCCAGCGTTATCGAACGCCAAGCCATCCGGACTGTTGAACATGTTCTGCGGGGTGATGTTCGACGAACCGCCCTTCGGCGTACCGGCGTGCACTTGCGGGTTGCCGGCGACCACGAACAGGTCCCAGGCAAAGGTGTTCGAGGCGTGGTCGTCGCGGTCGGTGCGCCAGCGCAGGATCTGCCCGTAGACGTTCTTCTCGCGCGGGTTTGGCCCGCCTACCGGTTGCCCTTCTTCGCCACGCTTGGCGTTGTTGGTCAGGGTGCAGTAAACCTGACTGTCCTTGGGGCTGACGACAATCCATTCCGGGCGGTCCATGCGCGTGGCCTTCACCACGCTGGCTGCCAGGCGCGCGTGAATCAGCACTTGGCCCTGGTCGGCAAAACCGCTGCTGGCGTCGATGCCGTTTTTACCATGGGTCAATTCGATCCATTGCCCTTGGCCCTTGGGGTGATCGGCATTGCCGTCGCCCGCGTCGAAACGTGCCACGTACAAGGTGCCGTGGTCCAGCAGATCGCGGTTGGCCTTGGGATTCTGGTGATTGATCTTGTCGCGGCTGACGAACTTATAGATGAATTCGCCGCGCTCATCGTCGCCCATGTAAACCACGGCGCGGCCGTCTGTGGTTTCAGCCAGGGCTGCGTTTTCATGTTTGAAGCGGCCCAGTGCAGTGCGCTTGACCGGGGTCGACTGCGGGTCGAACGGGTCGATCTCGACGACCCAGCCATGACGGTTGAGCTCGTTGGGATTGTGCGCCATGTCGAAGCGCGAGTCGTGTTGATGCCAGTTGATGTCTTTGCTGGTTGCCACCACGCCGTAGCGTTTCTGTGCGGCATCGAATTTCTGTTCGGCATCGCTGCTGCCAAAGCAGTCGGTAAAGTTCTCTTCGCAGGTCAGGTAGGTGCCCCATGGCGTCTTGCCGTTGGCGCAGTTCTGGAACGTGCCGAGGACCGTTTTACCTTGTGCATCTGCACGGGTTTTCAACAGTTCGTGACCGGCGGCCGGGCCGCTCAGATGGATCGGCGAGTTACCGTGAATGCGCCGGTTATAGCGCGAGCCCTGCACAAACTGCCAATGACCATTCTCACGCTGTACTTCGATTACCGACACGCCTTCGCAAGCCAGGGCCTTATGCACTTCCTGCGCCGATTGCGGCATGCCCGCGTGGGGGTAGAGGTAGCGGTAATTGGTGTATTCGTTGTTGATCGCCATCAGCGCCCGATTGTTGTCATCCGGGAAGGCAAACAGGCTCATGCCATCGTTGTTGTCGCCGAACTGGACTTCCTGATGCTCGGCGGTGCCGTTGCCACTCATGTCGAACGCCGGGCCGTTTTTCTGCAGGGGCTGACCCCAACTGATCAGTACCGAAGATTTGTAGCCGGGGGGCAAGCTGATCGCGTCGGCAGTCGCGGCGGGAATGCTTTCGAAACCCAGCAACTGGCTGGTGCCGGCGCTGACGCTGGCGGCCAGTACGCTGCGGCTCAGCAGGTTGCCGCCGAGGAACATGGCGGCACCGCACAAGGCGCCTGCGCTGATAAAGCCACGACGGCTGAGGCCGACCATCTGTTCGAGGTCGGTGGACTGGTTTTCTTCTAATAGGCTCACATCAGGCTCCCTGCGAATTTTGCAGTCACCTTAATGGTGGGTGATGAAGCTTTTGTTGCAGTAGGAGCTGCCGCAGGCTGCGATCTTTTGATCTTGATCTTGAAAAGCAAAGTCAAAAGATCGCAGCCTGCGGCAGCTCCTACAACGGAGTGCCGAGCAATACATTGGAGGGAGAGAACTGCGCGCGTACCGATGTTCCGCGGGTCAGCTTGCGTGATTGCAAATGCCGGGGTTCGACCAGAGCACAGAGCGTCTGGCCATTAGGCAAACTGATTCGCACTTCGCAGGGGCCGTCTTCGGCGTCGAGGATTTCCTCGATGACACCTTCGAGGCAATTGTGACCGGGTGTTGCCTCGTCGCGGCCGCCCAGCAGATCGAGCCAACCGGCCTTGATCAGGGCGACAACTTCAGTGCCGGTTTGCAGGTCCAGGCGCACGGTACTGTCGTGGGTGATCTGCGCCGCGATACTCAGGCCTTCGGGCAGCTCAAGGCGAACCCGATCGTTATGGCCCTGGGTTTCAATGGCCGCGACTTTTCCATGCAACTGGTTGCGTGCGCTGGTCCTGAGCATCAGGCGACCGAGCAGGTCAAGGTCGCTTGCGTCTTCAGCGGCTTCCAGTACCTGGGCTTGCAGCGCCTGCAGCTTTTGATAGAGGCGCAGCACACGCTCGCCTTCAGCTGACAGTTTGGCGCCACCCCCTCCTTTGCCGCCGACACTGCGTTCCACCAGCGGTTTCTGCGCCAGGTTGTTCAGCTCATCGATAGCATCCCAAGCGGCCTTGTAGCTCAGGCCCGCGCTTTTCGCCGCGCGGGTGATCGATCCCTGCTCGGCGATGTGTTGCAGCAAGGCAATGCGTTGCGGGCGACGGACAATGTGCTGGGACAACAACGTAGGCAAGGACATGGCAAGACGCTTTGGCTATGACGGTGGTGAGGACGTTGGCGGCTCGGGACCCGGGAGTCAAGTCACGGCGACTCGCCAGGTTTGGGTGTGCGCGCCAGGCAATAGACGTCGACCCGTATGGCGCCTGCGTCCAGCAGCAGCAGGGTCAGTGCCTGCGCCGTGGCACCGGTGGTCAGAACGTCGTCCACCAGCGCCAGGTGGCGACCCTTCACTGATGCGTCGCTTGCCATGGCGAAGGCGTGGTGCAGGTTGCGTTTGCGTGCCTCGGCGTTCAGGTCTTGCTGGGCGTTGGTGTCTTGAGGCCTCAATAGCAATCGTTCATCAATAGGCACGTCGAGGCGTTCGCTGAGCCAGCGCGCCAGCATGGCAGCCTGATTGAAGCCGCGTTGGCGCAGGCGCCGGGTAGACATCGGCACGGGTACCAGCACATCGGGACGCGGCAGGTCATCGTTGAAGCGATGTTGCAGTGATTGAGCGAGAAGGTCGCCGAGCAGATGGCCATACGGCCATTTCGCGCTGTGCTTGAAGCGAGTAATCAGGCTGTCGATCGGGAAGTTGTAAGTCCAGGGCGCGACCACTCGCTCGAAGGCCGGTGGCTGCATGAGGCATTGGCCGCACGTCATGCCCGCAGCGGGCAAGGGCACTGCGCAGCGCTGGCAATGATCGCCGAGCCATGGCAACTCGGTTTCGCAAGCCATGCAAACGGGCGTGGTGCCATCGGCTACTTCATCACACAGTAAACAGTGGTGGTTATTTTTTAACCAGATGTAAACCGGCCTATCGTATCGTGGTTGACAGCGCATGACTCTTCCTTAAATATGCCGAAACACCTGTGATGCGCCGGTGGAAATTCCATTTCCCGGTCGCCTGCCAAAGCATAAAACAAAGGAAACGCCCATGAGCGCCAGCACCTCTGCAACTTTGCGTCATGACTGGTCTTTGGCCGAAGTCAAAGCACTCTTCGTTCAGCCATTCAATGACCTGTTGTTCCAGGCGCAGACGGTGCACCGCGCGCATTTCGACGCTAACCGCGTCCAGGTATCGACCTTGCTGTCGATCAAGACCGGTGCTTGCCCGGAAGATTGCAAATATTGTCCGCAGTCGGGTCACTACAACACCGGCCTGGAAAAAGAAAAGCTGATGGAAGTGCAGAAGGTCCTCGAAGAGGCCGCGCGGGCCAAGGCCATCGGGTCGACCCGTTTCTGCATGGGCGCGGCGTGGAAGCACCCGTCGGCCAAAGACATGCCGTATGTGCTGAAGATGGTCGAAGGCGTCAAGGCCCTTGGCCTGGAAACCTGCATGACCCTCGGTCGCCTCGATCAAGACCAGACCGAAGCGCTGGCCAAGGCTGGCCTTGACTACTACAACCACAACCTCGACACCTCGCCTGAGTTCTACGGCAGCATCATCACCACCCGCACTTACAGCGAGCGCCTGCAAACCTTGGCCTACGTCCGTGAATCGGGGATGAAGATCTGCTCCGGTGGCATCCTTGGCATGGGCGAGTCCCTCGATGACCGTGCCAACCTGCTGATCCAGCTGGCCAACCTGCCGGAGCACCCGGAGTCGGTGCCGATCAACATGTTGGTGAAAGTCGCCGGCACGCCCCTGGAGAATGCCGACGACGTCGACCCGTTCGACTTCATCCGCATGCTCGCCGTCGCGCGGATCCTCATGCCTAAATCCCACGTGCGCCTGTCCGCTGGCCGCGAAGCCATGAACGAGCAGATGCAGGCCCTGGCGTTCTTTGCCGGCGCCAACTCGATTTTCTACGGCGAAAAACTGCTGACCACCGCCAACCCGCAGGCCGACAAGGACATGCAACTGTTCGGGCGCTTGGGGATTTTGCCGGAAGCCCGCGAAGAGCACGCCGACGAAGTGCACCAGGCCGCCATTGAACAGGCGCTGGTGGAGCAAAAGAGCAGCGAGCAGTTCTATAACGCGGCTGTTTGATCCTTCTGAAGGAAGGCAAAACCCTGTGGGAGCGAGCCTGCTCGCGAAAGCTATGTAACAGTCGACACTTATGTTGAATGTGAAGGCCTCTTCGCGAGCAGGCTCGCTCCCACAGTGGAGATGTGTCATTTGATAGTCGAGGCCTGCATGTCTTTCGATCTCGCCGCACGCCTGGCTGCCCGTCGTGCCGAAAACCTCTACCGCCAACGTCCGTTGCTCGAAAGCCCGCAAGGGCCGCAAGTGGTGGTCGACGGTCAGCCATTGCTGGCGTTCTGCAACAACGACTACCTGGGCCTGGCCAGTCACCCCCAAGTGATCGAAGCCTGGCGCGCAGGGGCTGCCAAGTGGGGCGTGGGGGGTGGGGCGTCGCATCTGGTCATCGGCCACAGCGGCCCGCATCATGCCTTGGAAGAAGCCTTGGCCGACCTCACCGGTCGTCCGCGCGCCCTGCTGTTCACCACGGGCTACATGGCCAATCTCGGGGCGGTCACGGCGTTGGTGGGGCAGGGCGATACGGTGCTCGAAGACCGGCTCAACCATGCTTCGTTGCTCGATGCGGGCCTCTTGTCAGGGGCACGTTTCAATCGCTACTTGCACAACGATGCGGCGAGTCTGGCCAATCGTCTTGAGAAAGCCACCGGCAATACGCTGGTCGTGACTGACGGCGTCTTCAGCATGGACGGTGACATCGCCGATCTGCCAGCGCTGGCGCGAGAAGCCAAGGCCAAAGGTGCATGGCTGATGGTCGATGATGCGCACGGTTTCGGCCCGCTGGGCGCCAATGGCGGCGGGAGCGTCGAACATTTCGGCCTGAGCCAGGACGACGTGCCGGTACTGGTCGGCACGCTCGGCAAGGCGTTCGGAACGGCGGGGGCTTTCGTAGCCGGCAGCGAAGAGTTGATCGAGAGCCTGATCCAGTTCGCTCGCCCCTACATTTACACCACCAGCCAACCACCGGCCCTGGCCTGTGCGACCCTCAAAAGCCTGGAACTGCTGCGCAGCGAGCATTGGCGCCGCGAGCATTTGCAGACGCTGATCCGCCAGTTCCGGCAGGGCGCCGAGCAAATCGGCCTGGAGCTGATGGACAGTTTCACGCCGATCCAGCCGATCATGATTGGTGACGCCGGGCGCGCGGTGCGCTTGTCGCAGATGCTGCGCGAACGCGGCTTGATGGTGAGTGCGATCCGTCCGCCAACCGTGCCGGCCGGCAGTGCCCGACTGCGCGTAACCCTGACTGCCGCCCATAGCGAGGCGCAAGTGCAGCTATTGTTGGAGGGACTGGCCGATTGTTATCAACGACTGGGAGCGGAGCCTGGCCATGCGTGATCGATTGATTCTGTTGCCCGGTTGGGGCCTCGGAATTTCGCCGCTGCAACCATTGGGCGCTGCCCTGCAGGGCCTGGACGAACACATGCGGGTCGAAATCGAGCCGCTGCCCGAGCTGGATTCGAGCAATCTTGAACATTGGCTCGATGAACTCGACGCCAGCGTGCCGCAGGACGCCTGGCTCGGCGGCTGGTCACTGGGTGGCATGCTCGCGTCCGAGTTGGCGGCGCGCCGTGGCGACCGTTGCTGTGGTCTGCTGACCTTGGCGAGCAATCCTTCTTTTGTCAGCCACGACCAATGGCCAAACGCAATGCCTGGCGAAACGTTCGATGCCTTTCTGGCAGGCTGCGCTGCCGATCCGCGCATGACCTTGAAGCGTTTTTCATTGCTCTGCGCCCAAGGTGCCGAAGACCCGCGCGGCTTGTCTCGCCTGTTGCTCGCAGGGGCGCCGCACTCAACGGCGGCAGTGCTATTGAGTGGCCTGGAATTGCTCGCGCAGATGGACACTCGCCAAGCCCTGCAGACATTCCGCGGTCCGCAATTGCATCTGTTTGCCGGCCTCGACGGGCTGGTGCCGGCCGAAGCCGCCGAGGCCTTGCTGGCGTTGCTACCCGATGTCGAAATCGGTCTGATCGAACAGGCCGGCCACGCGTTTCTCCTGGAAAATCCCCACGGTGTCGCGGGGGCGATCCAGGCCTTTTTGCATGAGTGCGGCGATGACTGATTTATCCTTTCCCAAGTTGCCCGGTGGTTTGCCCGACAAGCGCCAGGTAGCCGCGTCGTTTTCCCGTGCCGCGGCAAGCTACGACAGCGTGGCCGAGTTGCAACGTGATGTCGGTGGCCAGTTGTTGCACCGTTTACCGCAGGCGTTCGTACCCCGGCGCTGGCTCGATCTCGGGTGCGGCACCGGCTATTTCAGTCGTGCGCTGGGCGAGCGGTTTCCCGACGGCCAGGGCGTGGCGCTGGACATCGCCGAAGGCATGCTCAATCACGCCCGACCGTTGGGCGGCGCCGCGCACTTCATCGCCGGCGACGCCGAGCGGATGCCATTGCGCGATGCGACGTGCGACCTGATTTTCTCCAGCCTGGCCGTGCAGTGGTGCGCGGACTTCGCGTCGGTGCTCAGCGAAGCGCATCGGGTGCTCAAGCCGGGCGGTGTCTTTGCATTTGCTAGTCTCTGTGTAGGCACGTTGTTCGAGTTGCGTGACAGCTGGCGTCAGGTGGATGGCATGGTGCACGTCAACCGCTTCCGCGAGTTCAACGTTTATCAACAGCTGTGTGCGGCCAGCGGCTTGCGCGCAATCAGCCTGGAAAACCAGGCACATGTGCTGCATTACCCGGACGTGCGCAGCCTGACCCATGAGCTCAAGGCCTTGGGGGCGCACAACCTCAACCCTGGGCGTCCGGGCGGCTTGACCGGTCGGGCGCGGATTCTCGGCCTGGTCGAGGCTTACGAGCAGTTTCGTCAGGCCCAAGGCCTGCCGGCGACTTATCAAGTGGTGTACGCCGTTTTGGAGAAACCCTTATGAGCTCCGCGTATTTCATCACCGGTACGGACACCGATGTCGGGAAAACCACGATCGCCGCCGGTCTGTTGTATGCCGCGCGATCAGCCGGGTTAAGCACGGCAGCAGGCAAGCCGGTGGCCTCTGGTTGTTCGGTGACGCCCAAGGGGCTGCGCAATGCTGACGCGCTGGCGTTACTGGCGGAGTGTTCGCTGCCCTTGACCTACACCCAGGTCAATCCGGTGGCGCTGGAGCCGGCGATTGCGCCGCACCTGGCCGCGCGTGAGGCCGGCATCGCGTTAACCGTGCAATCGCTGCTGACTCCGATGCAGCACATACTCGACATGCAGGCCGACTTCACCCTGGTCGAGGGGGCTGGAGGCTGGCGCGTGCCATTGGCCGACCAGGACAACCTGTCGGACCTGGCGATGGCGCTGGGTCTGCCGGTCATCCTGGTGGTCGGCGTACGCTTGGGCTGCATCAACCACGCGTTGCTGACGGCCGAAGCGATTGCCCGGGACGGTTTGCAGCTGGCGGGATGGGTGGCGAACATCATAGATCCGAAGACTTCGCGCCTTGAAGAAAATCTGGCGACCCTCGCCGAACGCTTGCCAGCGCCCTGCCTGGGGCGGGTGCCGAAGCTCAAGGTGGTCACGGCCGAAGCAGTCGCGGAGCACCTGCAACTCGACCTCCTGGACTAGATGTTGGCTATGGTGCGGCACTGTGCCATTAGTGTTTTTGACGGGCGATTTCTCGGTATGTCTGCTTCAATGAACACTGATGACTCTTTGCAAGGACGAGCACTTCCATGGAAATCTCGGGAAATACCGCTTTCTATGCCGGCCTGAGCACTGTTCAGGCGGGGCAAGACCGTATTGATCAAGCCGCCGGAAAAATCGCCAACGCGACGATCGAGCGTTCGGTGAGCAGCCAGTCCTCCGAGGCTCAGGTCGATCGCCTGCGTTCGGTCGACCGTAGTCGGCAGTCGGACCTCGTGAGCCATGAAATCGAAATGGCCGAAGGCCGGTTTCAGGTGGAGTTGGGCGCCAAAGTCGCCAAGGCTTCCGATGAAATGCTCGGCACCTTGATCGACACCTACGCCTGAACTCACGCTGAAAGCGCACCGTCTGGCGGTACGCTTTCAGCGTGAGTTCCTGTACCCATCTTCTTTTCTCGCGCTGCGCGCTGCTCGTGCAATAGCGTCAGGCTCGCGTGCGCGCTGTTTATTGGTTGGATGACGAATGGCAAAAGATCGGTGCTTGACAAGATTTGGGCGTAAACGTATGTTTCAAACAACTGTTTGATCGTTTCGACAACGGTCGCTCATTCCCGGTTACATCAGCAGAGGTTTATCGCTATGCCTGACTACAAGGCCCCCTTGCGTGATATTCGCTTCGTTCGTGACGAACTGCTCGGCTACGAAGCGCACTATCAGAGCCTTCCGGCTTGTGCAGACGCAACTCCGGACATGGTTGACGCCATTCTCGAAGAAGGCGCCAAGTTTTGTGAGCAGGTACTGGCTCCGCTGAACCGCGTGGGCGACACCGAAGGCTGCACCTGGAGCGAGTCCGGCGTTAAGACCCCGACTGGCTTCAAAGAGGCCTACAAGCAATTCGTCGAAGGCGGCTGGCCAAGCCTGGCCCACGACGTTGAGCACGGTGGCCAAGGCCTGCCGGAGTCTCTGGGCCTGGCAGTCAGCGAAATGGTTGGCGAAGCCAACTGGTCGTGGGGCATGTAC
Source organism: Pseudomonas sp. G5(2012) (assembly GCF_000408945.1). NCBI lineage: Bacteria > Pseudomonadati > Pseudomonadota > Gammaproteobacteria > Pseudomonadales > Pseudomonadaceae > Pseudomonas > Pseudomonas sp. G5(2012). The sequence goes on along the minus strand of NZ_APIO01000012.1, from coordinate 13,960 downwards.
CCGGGCCTGTCCCACGGCGCGATGAACACCATTTCCGAGCACGGCACGCCTGAGCAACAAGAGGCATACCTGACCAAGCTGGTTTCCGGTGAATGGACCGGCACCATGTGCCTGACCGAACCGCACTGCGGCACCGACCTGGGCATGTTGCGCACCAAGGCTGAACCTCAGGCCGACGGTTCCTACAAAGTCTCCGGCACCAAGATCTTCATCTCGGCCGGTGAACACGACATGGCCGACAACATCGTGCACATCGTGCTGGCCCGCCTGCCCGATGCGCCGGCTGGCACCAAAGGCATTTCGCTGTTCATCGTGCCAAAGTTCCTGCCAAACGCCGATGGTTCGATCGGTGCGCGTAACGCCGTGTCCTGTGGCTCCCTGGAACACAAGATGGGCATCCACGGTAACGCCACCTGCGTGATGAACTTCGACGCGGCCACCGGTTTCCTGATCGGCCCGGCGAACAAAGGCCTGAACTGCATGTTCACCTTCATGAACACCGCACGTCTGGGTACCGCGCTGCAAGGCCTGGCCCACGCCGAAATCGGTTTCCAGGGTGGCCTGAAATACGCTCGTGATCGTCTGCAAATGCGCTCGCTGACTGGCCCGAAAGCGCCGGAAAAAGCCGCTGACCCGATCATCGTGCACCCGGATGTACGTCGCATGCTGTTGACCATGAAGGCATTCGCCGAAGGCAACCGTGCGATGGTCTACTTCACCGCCAAGCAAGTCGACATCGTCAAGTACGGCGTGGACGAGGAAGAGAAGAAGAAGGCCGATGCGCTGCTGGCGTTCATGACTCCGATCGCCAAGGCCTTCATGACCGAAGTCGGTTTCGAATCGGCTAACCACGGCGTGCAAATCTACGGTGGCCATGGCTTCATCGCCGAGTGGGGCATGGAGCAGAACGTTCGCGACAGCCGTATTTCGATGCTGTACGAAGGCACCACCGGCATCCAGGCACTCGACCTGCTGGGCCGTAAAGTGCTGATGACTCAAGGCGAGGCCCTCAAGGGCTTCACCAAGATCGTGCACAAGTTCTGCCAGACCAACGAAGGCAACGAAGCTGTCAAAGAGTTCGTCACACCGCTGGCTGCATTGAACAAGGAATGGGGCGAGCTGACCATGAAGGTCGGTATGGCTGCCATGAAAGACCGCGAAGAAGTCGGCGCGGCCTCGGTGGACTACCTGATGTACTCGGGTTACGCCTGCCTGGCCTACTTCTGGGCTGACATGGCACGCCTGGCCGCCGAGAAACTGGCTGCCGGCACTTCTGACGAGGCGTTCTACACCGCCAAGCTGCAGACGGCGCGCTTCTACTTCCAGCGTATCCTGCCGCGCACCCGCACTCACGTTGCAACCATGCTGTCGGGCGCCAACAACCTGATGGACATGAAGGAAGAGGACTTCGCGCTGGGCTACTAAGCCTTAACGCGGTACTTCAAGAAAACCGCTGCTCCTTCGGGGCAGCGGTTTTTTTTTTGCCTGTTGGTTGATGCTCTTTGTAGGAGCGAGCCTGCTCGCGATGCAACGCTGCACCACCCGGCAGGCCGCAGACGCTGTCTTAAAAATTTCTTGGTAATTGACTCAGCAAGTCGAGATTGATGCCGTTACAGTTGTTGGCACATTGCCATCAATCGAAATGACGGGTCGGAGCTTTACCTTTGCCGCGTTCATCCGCTGTCCGTGTGGGTCATTTTTTGCCGTCGTCAGTGCTGTTACTGGCGGGGCTCGCGGCTGCCTACATCAAGGACCTGAACGTGTTCTTCACGTCGTTGTTCCAGGTGCTTCCAACCTTGGTGTTGTTGCTCGGCGGTGCCTACTGTGCGGTTTACCGACGCCAGCGCGAGCTGTTTCTGATGGTCACGGTGTACATCGCCTACTTCCTGCTCGACACCCAGACCGATTACTACCGTGACAACGGCAAGGTGCGAGACGACGCCGCCGTGGTCTTTCATTTGTGTTGCCTGCTATTGCCATTGCTGTTCGGCGTATTCGCCGCGTGGCAGGAGCGTACACATCTGTTCCAGGACATGGTCGCCCGTTTCGCCGTTTTACTGGCCGTCGGTAGCGTTGCATTGGCACTGGAACAAAGTTACCCACAGGCGTTGCTGGTGTGGCTGTCGCAGATACGCTGGCCTGCCTTGCACGGCGCCTGGATGAGCCTGATCCAGCTGTCCTATCCCGTGTTCATCGCATCGTTCGCGCTGCTGGCCTACCAGTACTGGCGTCACCCAAGACCGCTGCATGCGGCACAGCTGGTGGGGTTGCTCGGGCTGTTCTGGATGTTGCCGAAAACCTTCATCCTGCCCTTCACCCTGAACATCATGTGCAGCCAGGTGATGCTGATGATCGCGGCCGCCGTTGCTCATGAGGCCTATCAAATGGCCTTCCGTGACGAACTCACCGGCCTGCCCGGGCGCCGCGCGTTGAATGAGCGCATGCAGCGCCTGGGGCGCAACTATGTGTTGGCCATGAGTGACGTCGACCACTTCAAGAAATTCAATGACACCCACGGCCATGACGTCGGTGACCAGGTGCTGCGACTGGTCGCCAGCAAACTGTCGAAAATCGGCGGAGGCGGTAAGGCCTATCGTTATGGTGGAGAGGAGTTCGCCCTGGTGTTTGCCGGCAAGACCCTCGAAGAATGCATGCCGCACCTGGAGGTCATTCGCGAATCCATTGCCACCTACAACATTCATCTGCGCAATCAGGACAGCCGTCCACAGGATGACAATCAGGGCCGCCAGCGTCGCGCCGGCGCCAGTGCCTCGAGTGTGTCGGTGACTGTCAGCATCGGCGTTGCCGAACGGGTGGAACAACGCACGCCCGAGAAAGTGCTCAAGTCCGCCGACCAGGCGCTTTACAGCGCCAAGGGCGCCGGACGCAACTGCGTGATGGCGTTCGGTCAGAACCGCCGTGGCGCCGTGCGCATGGACGCTGCTGCGGTTGAGTGATGACGGCGCATTCAGCGTCTGGACTGTCATTGTGAAGGGCGGGGCGGCGGCAGTAGGTTTGAGTCATCTACTGCCGGAGAAACGACCATGCCCGCCTACAAGGCTCCCCTGCGCGACATGCGCTTCCTGATTGACCACGTCTTCGATTTCCACAGCAACTACGCAGCGCTCGGCGCCACCGAGGCCAGTCCGGACATGGTCAGTGCGATCCTCGAAGAGGGTGCCAGGTTTTGTGAAAACGTGCTGTCGCCTCTCAACCGTAGCGGCGACGAAGAGGGCTGCCATTTCGACAACGGTGTGGTCACGACGCCTGCAGGTTTCAAGCGGGCTTTCGCCCAATACGTCGAAGGTGGCTGGCATGGCCTGGCGGCTGATCCGGCGTATGGCGGTCAGGGTCTGCCCGGCTCGCTGGGGCTGGTCATCAGCGAGATGGTGGGTTCGAGCAACACGTCGTGGGGCATGTACCCAGGCCTGACCCACGGCGCCATGTCGGCGATCCACGCCCATGGCACTGAAGAACAGAAACAAACCTACCTGAGCAAACTCACCGCCGGCCAATGGACCGGCACCATGTGCCTGACCGAAGCCCATTGCGGCACCGACCTGGGCATCATCAAGACCCGTGCCGTGCCTGCAGCCGACGGCAGTTATACGATCACCGGCAGCAAGATTTTCATCTCCGCCGGCGAGCACGACATGAGCGCCAACATCATTCACCTGGTACTGGCGAAACTGCCGGAGGCGCCGGCCGGGACCAAGGGTATTTCGCTGTTTATCGTGCCCAAGTTCCTGCCCGATACCGAGGGCGAAGCGGGCGAGCGCAATGGGGTTTCCTGCGGCGCCATCGAGCACAAGATGGGGATCAAGGCCTCGGCCACCTGCGTGCTGAATTTCGACGGGGCCAAGGGCTTTTTGATCGGGGAAGCGAACAAGGGCCTCAACTGTATGTTCACCATGATGAACCACGCGCGGCTGGGCACGGGCATGCAGGGTTTGTGCCTGGGCGAAGCGAGTTTCCAGGGCGCGATCCAGTACGCCAACGACCGTTTGCAGATGCGCGCATTGACAGGCCCGAAAGCCCCGGATAAAGCTGCCGACCCTATCATCGTGCATCCGGATGTACGTCGGATGTTGCTGACCATGAAAGCCTTCAACGAAGGCAATCGGGCACTGACTTATTTCACTGCGCAGTTGCTCGACGTGGCGCACCGGAGCTCGGATGCAACGGCACGCCAGGATGCCGAAGACCTGCTGGCCTTCCTGACGCCGATCTGCAAAGCCTTCATGACTGAAACCGGGCTGGAAGTGACCAACCATGGCATGCAGGTATTCGGCGGCCACGGATTCATTCGTGAATGGGGTATGGAACAGCTGGTTCGCGACTGCCGGATCGCGCCGATCTATGAGGGCACCAATGGCATCCAGGCGTTGGACCTGCTCGGGCGCAAAGTGCTCGGCAGCCAGGGCAAGCTGTTGCGCGGCTTCACTAAAATCGTCCACAAGTTTTGCGCGGCCAACGTCGCGCATCCACAGTTGGGCAACTATGTGGCGCAGCTCGATGCGCTGAATCAGCAATGGGGCGAGTTGACGACCAAGGTCGGCATGGCGGCGATGAAAAACCCGGATGAAGTCGGCGCCGCATCGGTGGATTACCTGATGTACAGCGGTTACATCATCCTCGGCTACTTGTGGTTGCGTATGGCGTTGGTGGCGCAGGCGCAGCTCGATGCTGGCAGCGGCGACGCGGATTTCTGCCGGGCCAAACTGGCGACCAGTGAGTTTTACTTCAAGCGCCTGTTGCCGCGTACCGACGCTCATCGGGCGGCGATCGAAGCGGGGAGTGATTGCCTGATGCAGTTACCGGCGGAGTTGTTTGCGCTCTGATGGGCTTTTCTGTAGGAGCGAGCATGCTCGCGATGGTCGTTAACGATAACGTTGGAAGCCAGGTGCCCCGAGGCGTCCTCAGGTTTATCGCGAGCAGGCTCGCTCCTACAATTCTTGCGTTTCCCCTCTACATTTCACCGATGACTAAAAATTACAAAACAGTCATGTGCTGACCCTATGTGTCGCAAAAGTTGTTGGGTTACACTCGGACCCAAAGAAAAGCATCTTTCCTACGAGCCATCTGTTTAGATTTGCGAGGTTTGCCATGGCTGACTACAAAGCGCCCCTGCGCGATATGCGCTTCGTCCTCAATGAGGTGTTCGAGGTCGCCAACCTCTGGGCCGAGCTGCCAGCATTGGCCGATTCCATTGATGCTGAAACGGTCGAAGCCATTCTCGAAGAAGCCGGCAAGGTCACCAGTAAAAGCGTTGCGCCCCTGAGCCGTGCGGCTGACGAGGAAGGTTGTCACTGGGCGGACGGTGCTGTCACCACGCCGGCGGGTTTCCCACAGGCTTACCAAACCTACGCTGAAGGTGGTTGGGTCGGTGTTGGTGGAGATCCGGCCTACGGCGGCATGGGCATGCCCAAGGCCGTTTCGGCCCAGGTCGAGGAAATGGTCAACTCGGCCAGCCTGTCGTTCGGTCTGTACCCGATGCTGACCGCCGGCGCTTGCCTGTCGATCAACGCCCACGCCAGTGAAGAACTGAAGGCCGCCTACCTGCCGAACATGTACGCCGGCGTCTGGGCCGGTTCCATGTGCCTGACCGAACCGCACGCCGGCACCGACCTGGGGATCATCCGCACCAAGGCCGAGCCTCAGGCCGACGGTTCCTACAAGGTCAGCGGCACCAAGATCTTCATCACCGGCGGCGAACACGACCTGACCGAAAACATCATCCACCTGGTGCTGGCCAAACTGCCCGATGCGCCGGCTGGACCTAAAGGGATTTCGCTGTTCCTGGTGCCCAAGTTCATGGTCAATGCCGACGGCAGCCTGGGTGCGCGCAACCCGGCCAACTGCGGCTCGATCGAACACAAGATGGGCATCCAGGCCTCTGCGACCTGCGTGATGAACTTCGATGAAGCCGTGGGTTACCTGGTCGGCGAGCCGAACAAGGGCTTGGCGGCAATGTTCACCATGATGAACTACGAGCGCCTGGGCGTCGGCATCCAGGGCCTGGCCACCGGCGAGCGCTCCTACCAGAACGCTGTCGAGTACGCTCGTGATCGTCTGCAGAGCCGTTCGCCAACCGGCGCGCAGAACAAAGACAAAGTCGCTGACCCGATCATCGTCCACCCGGACGTGCGTCGCATGTTGCTGACCATGAAAGCCGCGAACGAAGGTGGCCGCGCTTTCTCGACCTACGTCGCCATGCAATTGGACACCGCCAAGTTCAGCGAAGACGCCACCACCCGCAAGCGCGCGGAAGACCTGGTGGCCTTGCTGACCCCGGTGGCCAAGGCGTTCCTCACCGATCTGGGCCTGGAAACCACGGTTCACGGCCAGCAGGTATTCGGCGGCCACGGTTACATCCGTGAGTGGGGCCAGGAGCAATTGGTGCGCGACGTGCGCATCACCCAGATCTACGAAGGCACCAACGGTATCCAGGCGCTGGACCTGGTGGGACGCAAGATCGTCGGCAGCGGCGGGGCGTTCTACAATCTGTTTGCCGACGAGATTCGTCACTTCACCGCAACGGCCAGTGCTGACCTGGCGGAGTTCACCAAGCCGCTCAACGATGCGGTGACGACGCTCGACGAGCTGACGGCATGGCTGCTGGACCGGGCGAAAAACAACCCGAATGAAATCGGCGCGGCGTCGGTCGAGTACCTGCAAGTATTTGGCTACGTAGCCTATGCCTACATGTGGGCCTTGATGGCCAAGGCGGCTCTCGGCAAGGAAACGCAGGACGATTTCTACGCCAGCAAGCTGGGCACCGCGCGCTTCTATTTCGCCCGTTTGCTACCGCGTATTCACTCGCTGAACGCGTCGGTGAAGGCCGGTAGCGAATCGCTGTTCCTGTTGGAGGCCGGGCAATTCTGAGTTTGTAACCTGATGTAAGCATTCTCTTACATGACGTGCTGCTGTTCTCCCATAGTCGTAAATTGGATCCACAGCTAATCTACTGCTTATGGACGTAGCGCAGGAAGCGCAAAGCAACAACACGGACACGTAGGATTCTGCCAGGACGGCGGAGTGAAATGGATGTCAGGGAAACAGTCTGCAAAGCCCCGCTTCGGCGGGGTTTTCTTTTGCCTCGAGAAAAGTGTTCAGCTCAGGCCATCCAGTGCCGGCGGGCTGTTCAAGCGTTCATCCGGCCGATTGATCACCTCTTCCAGCAATGTGCGCAGCAAGGCCAGCGATGCCTGTTGCCGTTGCACATCGCGACAGACCAACCCGACTTTCAGCGGCACCCGCGGCTCGCTCAGGGGTTTCCACAACAATTGCTGGTTGCCGTGGGTCTTCTGCGAGCGTCCAGGCAGCACCGTCGCCAGTCGCGTGTGCGGCAGGCTGTCGAGTATGCCGGCCATGTTGTTCAGCTCGGCCTGCACTTGCGGACGCCGTCCCAGGCTGGCCATTTGCGCCTGCCAGATCTGCCGTATCTGAAACTCTTCGCCCAGCAGCAACATCGGCAATTCGGCAGCCTGGCTCATGGAGACTTTCTTGAATTCGCGCAATGGATGGTCTGCCGGGATGACCAGCGTCAGTTCGTCTTCGTACAACAGCACTCCGTGCAGACCCGGCTGACGAGGCGGCAAGTAGCCGATGCCGATGTCCAGCGAACCATTGAGCAGGCGTCGCTCGATTTCCAGTCCCGTCAGTTCATAGATCTGCACCACCAGATGAGGTTGCGCCTTGCGCACCCGCTCGAGCATTTGTGGCACCAGGCTGGTGTGCACGGTTTGCAGTACGCCAATGGCCAGGGTGCGCAGCGCATGCCCCTTGAAGTTGCCCAGTGCTTCACGTGCCCGTTGCAGGCCATCGAGCAAGGGCAGGGCATGGTTGTAGAGCGTATGGGCCGCAAGGGTCGGCAATAGGCGTTTGCTGCTGCGTTCGAACAGGCTCACATCCAGGGTTTGTTCAAGGTGGCGGATCTGTTGAGACAGCGCCGGCTGTGAAATGGACAGGCGCTCGGCAGCCCGGCCCACATGGCCCTCTTCGTAGACCGCGACGAAATAACGCAGTTGCTTGAAATCCATAAGTAATTCTTATCGAAAATGCTGGGAAATCGAAATAGCTCATCGCCTTGGGTGAGCCTAGTCTAACCCTATTCACACGGCTTACAGGGCCCCGGAACGCGATGAACTCCCTTCGCTTCGATGACGTTTGCATAGGTAACGCAAAAAACCTTCTGCGAGGGTTGCACCTATGAATCTGTTCAGCCTGCGCCGACATGCGCCCAGTCTCGACGATTTGCTGGAGGACAGTTCCTCTGCCCCCAACGCAGACAATCTTTGCAGCGAGTACCTGATGCCCAGTGTCGATCGACCCCAACAGGTTTTTGCCCGCGGCCAGGGTTCCTGGTTGTGGGACAGCGATGACCGTGCGTATCTGGATTTCTCCCAGGGCAGCGGTGCCAATAGCCTTGGTCACAGCCCCAAGGCACTGGTCAGCGCCATTACTGCGCAGGCGCAAGCGTTGATCAATCCCGGTTTCGCCCTGCATAACCGCGGCATGCTCAAGCTCGCCGAGCGCCTGTGTGCCATCACCGGCAGCGACCAGGCGTACCTGCTCAACAGCGGCAGCGAGGCCTGTGAGGCGGCGATCAAGCTGGCGCGCAAATGGGGTCAACGGCATCGCGGCGGGGCTTCGCGGATTATCGTGGCCAATCAGGCTTGCCATGGTCGTAGCCTGGGGACGATTTCGGCGTCGGACAGTTCGACCCTGGTCAACCGCTTCGAGCCGCAGCTTCCGGGGTTCAGTCGCGTCCCCTTCAATGATCTTGCGGCGCTGAATGCGGCGGTGGATGAACGGACCGTGGCGATCATGCTCGAGCCGATCCAAAGTGTAGCTGGGGTGATTGCGGCTACCGCACATTACCTCAAGGGGGTCGAGCGCCTGTGTCGCGAGTTGGGCATCCTGCTGATCTTCGACGAGGTGCAAACCGGTGTCGGTCGCTGTGGCAGCCTGCTGGCTGAACAGTCCTTCGGTGTGCGTGCCGATATCGTCGTGCTCGGCAAAGGGCTTGGCGGTGGCGTACCGGTGGCGGCGCTGCTGGCGCGGGGCAAGGCCTGCTGCCTGGAAACCGGCGAAATGAGCGGTACCCATCATGGCAACGCACTGCTGACCGCAGCCGGCCTGGCGGTGCTCGATAGCGTGCAGGACAAAGGCTTTCTCGAGCATGTCGGGGAAATGGCGCAGCACCTGCGCGAAGGCCTGCAGCGTTTGTCCCATCGTTACGGACACGGCGAATTACGCGGGCAAGGGTTGCTCTGGGGGTTGACGCTTTCCGACGACTCGGCAGACGCCGTGGTCAAGGCCGCGTTGTACGAAGGGCTGCTGCTCGACGCGCCGCGAGCCGATTGCCTGCGATTTACCCCGGCGCTGACGGTCAGCAAGTCCAATATCGATGAAATGCTGCTGCGCCTGGCCCGTGCCTTCTCCCGCGTACGCACCGCACAGCTGCAATGCCGTAAAGGGATTGCCGTCTGAGCGGACGCTTCCTGCACGAATTCCCGAACCGTCTCGCGGTATAACGCACGCCCCACGCCTGATTCTTTTGGCGTGGGGCGTTTTTTTATGGCGGTTGCATCGTTCAGAAACATGGCCTGGGTACATTGGCCTGAACAGTCGGGCTGAACCCTGACCAACGGTACAGGTCGATAGGGTATGGGCTCGCGTGAGCCCACTTCAATCAGGAGCTATGTCCATGGACTTTATCCGCATCATCATCGCCATTCTGTTGCCACCACTGGGTGTATTTCTGCAAGTGGGGTTCGGTGGAGCGTTCTGGCTGAATATTCTGCTGACGCTGTGCGGTTACATTCCCGGGATCGTGCATGCGGTGTACATCATCGCCAAGCGGTGAGGCGTTTCTCCCTGTGTGGCGCTCTCAATTTGTGAGCGCCATCACCCGCCGATAGAACAACCATTCCTGCTCCAGCGCATGCGCCTGGTTGCCGGCTTTGCGAAAACCGTGACGTTCGTCCGCGTAGTAATGGGCTTCGACCAGGATACCGTTGTTCTGCAGGGCCTCGACCATGTCGCGGGTTTGCTGAGGTACTACCACGGCATCCAGCTCACCTTGAAAGAAGATCACCGGCACGCGAATGTTGCTGGCATGCAATAACGGCGTGCGTGCGGCGTAGCGTTCGGCATCCTGTTGTGGGTCACCGATCAGCCAGTCCAGGTAGTCACCCTCGAATTTGTGCGTCGCCCGGCCCAGCGCCACAGGGTCGCTGACCCCATAAAGACTGGCACCGGCACGAAACACCTGGTGGAACGCCAACGCGCACAGCGCCGTATATCCACCGGCGCTGCCACCGCGAATGAAAGCTCGCTGGCCATCGATCAAGCCACGTTCGGCGAGATGGCTGACCACCGCGCAAGCGTCTTCGACATCGACTTCGCCCCAGCGCAAATGCAGGGCCTGGCGATAGTCCCGGCCGTATCCGCTGCTGCCGCGATAGTTGAGATCGGCCACGGCAAAACCTCGTTGCGCCCAGTACTGGATGCGCGGATCGAGCATCGGGTAGCACGCCGAGGTTGGGCCGCCATGGATGAACACCACCAATGGCGGCTGGGCATCGCCGTTCATCGCCGGGTAGAAGAAACCGTAGGCTTCACCCGAACCGCTTGGGTAGTGCAGCGTTTGCGGGCGACTGATTTGTTCGGCGGGCAGCGGTGCAATACCGCCGGCGAGGACTTTCACTTGGTGGGTCTGGCGATCGATGGCGATCACCGCCGCTGAGCTGACGGGGGACGCAGCAATGCAGTAGATGAAATGATCATCCACGGCAAGATGGCGGAAGCGGCTGTAATCGCCGGTAAAGTCTTTGCACGAAGTACCGCAAAGCCCCAATCGGCCAAAACCGCCTTCCGTCCAGCTGGCCAGATAAGTACCTTCGCTTAGCGGTAACCAGGTACAACCACCCAGTTGCCAGGGTGCCGGGCCGTGGTCGGCGGCGGTGCTGGGCAATGGTGTCAGGCCATCGGCCGATTCCATCCAGGGCTGCCAGAAACCACCGCGATCGGTCAGGCAGAACAAGCGACTGTCAGCATCGAAACGAGGTTGTTGCAGCGATTCCTGCGCCTGGTCGCCGGCCACGCAGCAAGGGGCAGCGAAGCCGCCATCGGCCTGGCGTCGGGCGACCATCAAACGGGTCGCGGTCCAGGGTTGATCCGGGCGACTCCACTCAATCCAGGCCAGTCGTTGCGCATCGGGACTCAAGGTCGGTGCGGCGTAAAAGTCCGCGCCTTCGGCCAACAAATGCCGCGCGCCATCCACCAGGTCGATCGCCACCAGGCGGTGTACATTGCGGTTTTCCTCTACCGCCAGTACCTGGCCATTGGCGAACTGCAGATCACCATATCGACACACACCTGAGGTCAGCACCTCTGGCGTCTCGCCTTGCAGTGATTGGCGATAAAGCTGCTGATCCGCCTCATTGACGAACACCACGCCGTCGTCGGTCAGGCAAAACGCGCCACCGCCATATTCATACACTCGACTGCGCACACTGAACGGGGGTGGCGTCAGGCAACTGGCCACACCATCACGCCAGTGCCAGATCCGACACGCGGCATCCTCCGGGCGGTATTCGTTCCAGAACAAACCATGGGCGCCGACCTGCAGCTCGGCAAAATCGATGCCGGCCGCGACGGCGTTGGCGGCGCTGAAGGGTTCAGCTTTTGGCGATGAGGCGTGAGTTTCGTTCATTGCGAAAGGCCAGTTGTTCAATGGTCTGGGTCGCGTGCTCGGCCTCTTCGCGGGCCTTGAGGATCACGCCGTGATGAGGCGACTTGCTGCACACCGGGTCGGCGTTGCGCGCATCCCCCGTGAGCATGAAGGCCTGGCAGCGACAGCCGCCGAAGTCCTTTTCTTTCTCGTCGCAGGAGCGGCATGGCTCCGGCATCCAGTCGTAACCGCGAAAGCGGTTGAAGCCGAACGAGTCGTACCAGATGTGCTGCATGCTGTGCTCGCGCACGTTGGGAAACTGCACCGGCAGCTGTCGGGCGCCATGACAGGGCAGGGCGGTGCCGTCCGGTGTGACCGTCAGGAAGATACTGCCCCAGCCGTTCATGCAGGCTTTCGGGCGTTCTTCGTAGTAGTCCGGGGTGACGAAAATCAACTTGCAGGGATGCCCTTCGGCTTCCAGTTTGGCGCGGTATTCGTTGGTGATGCGCTCCGCACGAACAAGCTGTTCCCGGGTCGGCAGCAGCCCCGCCCGGTTGAGTTGCGCCCAGCCGTAGAACTGGCAGGTGGCGAGTTCGACGAAGTCGGCCTCCAGGGCAATGCACAGCTCGATGATGCGGTCGATCTTGTCGATGTTGTGCCGATGGGTGACGAAGTTCAGCACCATCGGGTAGCCATGGGCTTTCACGGCGCGGGCCATTTCCAGCTTTTGCGCGAAGGCTTTTTTCGAGCCCGCCAGCAGGTTGTTCACCTGCTCGTCGCTGGCCTGGAAACTGATCTGGATGTGATCGAGACCGGCCTTTTTGAAATCGCTGATTTTCTGCTCGGTCAGGCCGATGCCGGAGGTGATCAGGTTGGTGTAGAACCCCAGCTGGCGCGCTTCGCCAATCAGCTCGGCGAGGTCCTGGCGCACCAACGGCTCACCACCGGAAAAGCCCAGCTGCGCCGCGCCCATCTCGCGTGCCTCGCGGAACACCTTGATCCACTGCTCGGTACTGAGCTCCTGGCCTTGTTCGGCAAAATCCAGCGGATTGGAGCAGTACGGGCATTGCAGCGGGCAGCGATAAGTCAGCTCGGCCAGCAACCAAAGGGGCAGGCCGATCTCGGGCTTGGGCGGCACTTGCCTGGATGAATCAGGCAAGTTCGATCCAGTGCTGTGCACGGGCAACCTCCATGAATTGCTCGATGTCATCACCGAGCTCGGGCACGCCGGGGAACTGCTGGTCGAGCTCATTGATGATCGCCGCGACATTGCGCTCGCCATCGATCAAGCCGCCGATCAGCGCCGCGCTTTCATTGAGTTTAATCATGCCTTCCGGGTACAGCAGCACGTGGCCTTTCTGTGCCGGTTCGTACTGGAAACGGTAGCCAGGACGCCAGGTCGGGGTCTTGCTGCGATCGAAACTCATAGGGTGATTCCTTTGTGCCAGACCCGTTCACTCGTCACCGTATGGTAGGGCGGGCGGTTCAACTCATAGGCCATGCTCATGGCATCGAGCATGCTCCAAAGAATGTCCAGTTTGAACTGGAGAATTTCCAGCATGCGTTCCTGGCCTTCCCGGGTCGTGTAGTGCTCGAGGGTGATGGCCAGGCCGTGCTCGACATCGCGCCGCGCCTGGCCCAGGCGCGTGCGGAAATACGCGTAGCCGGTGGGGTCGATCCACGGGTAGTGCTGCGGCCAGCTGTCCAGGCGCGATTGGTGGATCTGCGGGGCGAACAGCTCGGTCAGCGAGCTGCTGGCCGCTTCCTGCCAACGGGCGCGGCGAGCGAAGTTGACGTAGGCGTCGACAGCAAAACGCACGCCGGGCAGCACCAGTTCCTGGGAGCGCAATTGGTCCGGGTCGAGACCGACGGCCTGGCCCAGGCGCAGCCAGGCTTCGATACCGCCGTCTTCGCCGGGGGCGCCGTCATGGTCGAGCAGGCGTTGAATCCATTCGCGACGGACCTCGCGGTCCGGGCAATTGGCCAGGATGGCCGCGTCCTTCAGGGGGATGTTCACCTGATAGTAAAAGCGGTTGGCGACCCAGCCCTGGATCTGCTCGCGGGTGGCCCGGCCTTCGTACATCGCCACGTGGTAGGGGTGGTGGATGTGGTAGTAGGCGCCCTTGGCGCGCAGGGCGGCTTCGAATTCGGCGGGGGACATGGGGGTGTCGGTCATTGCGGTTCTCCAACGAACAGCCGTAGAAATGAGGCGTTATTACCGGCCTCTTCGCGAGCAGGCTCGCTCCCACAGTAGATCGCCTTCCCCCTGTGGGAGCGAGC
>NZ_APIO01000011.1:0-41432 GCF_000408945.1 Pseudomonas sp. G5(2012) | reverse complement strand
GAAAGAGTGGCCTTTTTTGTATCTGTAGAAAAAGTCCTTTCGCAACAATGATCTGTCACTGTGTGGTGAGCCTTGCGGCCCACCGATGCGCTGGGTTCCGACTATGCTCAATCGCACATTCCACACCCTACGACTGAAGACGAACTGCCACCGGCACCCGGTGCCAGGCGTTAATATTCGTGATTATTTTTTTCTACAGGGATTGGTAACTTGGCTGGATACCCCCATCCTGTCGCGCACAATCCAAGAGGTGATTGATGCGCGCCAACTCGTCTGATCCACAAGACACCGTCACAGCTACCCAACCGATCAAGGCGCAGCGGCTGCGTTTGCTTGACTTGATCAGCAAATACCGCCAACCCATCGGCCTGGCGGTCACCCTGCTGCTGTTCACCATTGCGCTGATAGCCTGCCGTCACTTGTTGAGCGAACTCGACCTGGACGCTTTGCACGACTCGATCCTCGAGGTTCCGCAACCGGCACTGCTGGGTGCGCTGGGCGCTACCGTCGCGGGCTTCATCATTCTGCTGGGATACGAATGGTCGGCCAGCCGTTACGCAGGCGTCAATCTGGCACCGCAAACCTTGGCGCTGGGCGGTTTCACCGCCTTCGCGATCGGCAATGCCATCGGTCTTTCGATGCTGTCCGGCGGCTCGGTCCGCTACCGCCTGTATGCGCGCCATGGCCTGGGGGCCACTGAAGTCGCACGCATGACGCTGTTCGCCAGCCTCTCGCTCGGCTGCGCCCTGCCACCGCTCGCCGCGCTGGCGACACTCAGTGACCTGTCCGAAGCCTCCGCCGCCCTAAGGCTTTCGCCGGTTCTGCTGGGCAGCATCGCGACGGCTGTGTTGTTGCTGTTCTCGGTACTGGCCATCGGCATCTACCGTCGGCGCCTGCCGGAACAACCGTACGCCGACAACCTCCTGGTGCAGATCGGCCGCCGCACCTTGCGCCTGCCCGGGCGCCGCCTGACGTTCCTGCAACTGGTCATTACCGCACTCGACGTGGCCGCCGCCGCCACGGTGCTCTATTTGTTGTTGCCCGAAGCGCCGCCGTTCGGCGCGTTTCTCCTGGTTTACCTGCTGGCCCTGGCCGCTGGCGTGCTCAGCCATGTTCCGGGCGGGGTCGGCGTGTTCGAAGCGATCTTGCTCGCGGCCTTCTCCGACAAACTCGGTGCCGCGCCGCTGGCCGCCGCCCTGCTGCTCTACCGCTTGATCTATGTGGTGCTGCCGATGCTGGTGGCCTGCCTGTTTCTGTTGATCAGCGAAGGCCAGCGCCTGTTTCAGACGCGCCAGACCTTGCGCGCTGCCTCAGGCCTGGCCGCGCCGATATTGGCGGTGCTGGTGTTCCTGTCCGGCGTTGTACTGCTGTTCTCCGGCGCGACCCCGGAAATCGACACGCGCCTTGAACATATCGGCTTTCTGATCCCGCACCGCCTGGTCGATGCTTCGCACTTTGGCGCCAGCCTGATCGGCGTGTTGTGCCTGTTGCTGGCCCAGGGCCTGCGTCGTCGACTGTCGGCTGCCTGGATGCTGACCACCATTTTGCTGCTGGTTGGCGCCCTGCTCTCCCTGCTCAAGGGTTTCGACTGGGAGGAGGCCAGCCTGATGGTGCTGACGGCGAGCCTGCTGGGGGTGTTCCGGCGTTCGTTCTATCGCCCCAGTCGCCTGACCGAAGTGCCGTTCTCCCCGTTATACCTGGTGGCCAGCGTGTGCGTACTCGGCGCCTCGATGTGGCTGCTGTTATTCGCGTACCAGGACGTGCCATACAGCCATCAACTCTGGTGGCAGTTCACCCTCGATGCCGATGCCCCCCGCGGCTTGCGCTCGCTGCTCGGCGCGGCGGTCCTGCTGGTGGTGGTATCCCTGACCTGGTTGCTACGCACCGCTCGCCCGGTCATCCACCTGCCGACAGCCGATGAACTGGAGCGCGCAAGCAAGATCCTCATGGCATCCGCGCAACCGGATGGCGGCCTGGCCTTGACCGGCGACAAGGCACTGCTGTTCCACCCCAACGACGAAGCGTTCCTGATGTACGCCCGCCGCGGCCGCAGCCTTGTAGCACTGTATGACCCGATCGGTCCCGGCCAGCAACGAGCGGAAATGATCTGGCAGTTCCGCGACCTGTGCGACATCCATCACGCCCGCCCCGTGTTCTATCAAGTGCGTGCGGAGAACCTGCCGTACTACATGGACATCGGCCTGACCGCGATCAAGCTCGGCGAAGAAGCCAGGGTCGACCTCAAGCGCTTTGACCTCGAGGCCAAGGGCAAAGAGATGAAGGACCTGCGCTACACCTGGAACCGTGGCACCCGCGATGGCCTGTCGCTGGAAATCCATGAACCAGGCCAGGCGCCCATGGATGAGCTCAAGGTGATTTCAGATGCCTGGCTGACCGGCAAGAACGTGCGCGAGAAAGGCTTCTCCCTCGGCCGCTTCAGCGACGATTACCTCAAGCACTTTCGCATTGCCGTGATCCGTTTCGAAGGGCGCCCGGTGGCGTTCGCCAACCTGCTCGAGACCTACAGCCATGACCTGGCCAGCCTCGACCTGATGCGCGCGCACCCGGACGCCCCCAAGCTGACCATGGAGTTCATGATGGTCGGCCTGATCCAACATTATAAGAGTCACGGATACGCGCGTTTCAGCCTGGGCATGGTGCCGTTGTCGGGGTTGCAACCCCGTCGGGGTGCACCCTTGACCCAGCGCCTGGGCTCGATGGTCTTCCGCCGTGGTGAGCAGCTCTACAACTTCCAAGGCTTGCGCCGCTTCAAAGACAAGTTCCAGCCTGACTGGGAACCCCGTTATATGGCCGTGCCCGCCGGACTCGATCCGCTGGTGGCCTTGGCCGACACTGCCGCCCTGATCGCGGGCGGCTTGACTGGATTGGTGAAACGCTGATGATTCAACGCTCCCTGCGCTATGTACTGGGCACCCTGGTAGTGGTGGCCCTGATTCTCGGTGGTGGCTACTGGTACCTCAAACGCCCGGCACCGGAACCGACCCTCGAACTGCTGACCCCAACCGATGGCGCGGCGATGACCCGCGTGATCCCCGGCACCACGCCAAAGGCCCAGGTACTGGTGGCGGTCAACGAAGACCAGAAACTCAGCGACAAGCAATTGCTGACCCTGAGCCGCAGCGGCGCTGCGCAGATCGTCCAGGTGATCCTGCCCAAGGACTGCCTGCTGCAAAGCCGTGCCCTACAGTCGGGCTTGCGGGAACTCAACGGCCCGGCGACCCTGGTCAGCGGGATCGGCCCGGGCGCGGTGCTGGCCTGGCGCTGGTTGTCCGAACAGAAGAACGACAAGGCACAAGCCGTGTCGGTTGACCTGGCCCTGGAAAAACCCGGTTGCACCCACCTGCTGCCAAAGAGCGCCGCCCATGGCCACTGGCTGGTGGCGTGGAATGACAACCCGGACGACACCAGCGCCGGCTTCGTGCGCGACCAGCCCAACGCCGAAACCAGCATCAGCGACTACGACATCAACCTGCCGCAAGTGCTGAACAACGAACTGCGCAAACTGCTGGTCGGTGGCGACAAGGACGCCGGTGGCTTGCAGATACCAGTGGTTGAAGTGCCCGCCGGCCAGGCCAAGGACACCGTCACCTTGTTCCTCTCTGGTGACGGCGGCTGGCGTGACCTGGACCGCGACGTCGCCGGTGAAATGGCCAAGATTGGCTACCCGGTGGTCGGCATCGACACCCTGCGCTACTACTGGCAGCACAAGAGCCCCGAGCAAAGCGCCCTGGACCTCGCCGAGCTGATGCAGCACTACCGGCAGAAATGGGGTACCAAGCGCTTCATCCTGACCGGCTACTCGTTCGGCGCCGATGTGCTGCCAGCCATCTACAACCGCCTGGCAGAGTCCGAGCAGCAACGCGTCGACGCCATTATCCTGCTGGCCTTCGCTCGCACCGGCAGCTTTGAAATCGAAGTCGAAGGCTGGCTCGGCAACGCCGGCAAAGAAGCCGCCACCGGCCCGGAAATGGCCAAGCTGCCCGCCGCGAAAGTGGTGTGCATCTACGGCGAAGAAGAAGTCGACGAAAGCGGCTGCACCGACAAGAGCGCGGTGGGCGAAGCCATCAAGCTGCCTGGCGGCCACCACTTCGACGAGAACTACCCGGCACTCGCGCAGCGGTTGGTGGATGTGATCCAGAAGCGGCAAGTGCAGGAAACTGAAGCCCAGGAGTGATCTGAGTCGCACAAAAAAGCCCCCGCAGCCTGAAGGCTCCGGGGGCTTTTTCGTTCCACACCACACCCCCTGTAGGAGCGAGCATGCTCGCGATGATCTCAGATACACCGCGTTTATCCAGGATTCCCGCGTGAGCGTTGACGACCATCGCGAGCATGCTCGCTCCTACAGTGGGCCTACATCTCCACTTGCGTCCCCAGCTCAATCACCCGATTCAGCGGCAGGTTGAAGAAGCGCAGGTTGCTGTTGGCGTTTTTCAACATGAAGGCGAACAGCGCCTCCCGCCAGCGGGCCATGCCTTCGAGCTTGGAGGCGATGACTGTCTCGCGGCTGAGGAAGTAGGTCGTGCGCATCGGACTGAAATCCAGGTCCTCCAGATGACACAGCTTCAGCGCTTGCGGCACGTCCGGTTCGTCGACGAAGCCAAAGTGCAGGATCACCCGGAAGAAACCCTCGCCGTAGGAGTCGACCTCAAAGCGTCGCGACGGCGGCACGCGCGGAATATCCTCATACACCACCGTCAACAGCACGACTTGCTCGTGCAGCACCTGGTTATGCAACAGGTTGTGTAACAGGGCGTGAGGCACGGCATCTGGCCGCGCAGTGAGGAATACAGCGGTACCCTGAACGCGATGCGGTGGTTGTACGGCGATACTGCTGATGAAAATCGGCAGCGGCAGTCCACCTTCATCCAGACGCTCCACCAACAGTTGCTTGCCTCGCTTCCAGGTGGTCATCAATACGAACAGCGCAATACCGGCAATCACCGGGAAGGCACCACCCTGGACGATTTTCGGCACGTTGGCGGCGAAGTACAGACCGTCTACCAGCAGGAAGCCCAACAACACCGGTACCGCCAGAATCGGTGGCCACTTCCACAGCAGCAACATGACCGCCGACACCAGGATAGTGGTCATGAGCATGGTTCCGGTCACCGCCACGCCGTAGGCCGACGCCAGGGCGCCGGAAGACTCGAAGCCCAGGACCAACAGAACCACACCAACCATCAGCGCCCAGTTGACGGCACCAATGTAGATTTGGCCCTGTTCGGCGCTGGACGTGTGCTGGGTATGCATACGCGGGATATAGCCGAGCTGGATGGCTTGGCGGGTCAGGGAGAACGCCCCGGAAATCACCGCTTGCGAAGCGATGACCGTGGCCAGTGTCGACAACCCGACCAGTGGGATCAACGCCCAGCTTGGCGCCAGCAGGTAGAACGGGTTGCGCGCAGCTTCTGGATCACCGAGCAGCAAGGCGCCCTGGCCGAAATAGTTCAGCACCAGCGCTGGCAGCACGAGAATGAACCACGCGCGGGCAATCGGCTTGCGGCCGAAGTGGCCCATGTCGGCATACAGCGCTTCGGCACCGGTCAGTGCAAGCACCACGGCGCCAAGGATCGCTACGCCCATGCCGGGATGCTCCCTGAAGAAACGAACACCCCACATCGGGTTCACCGCTTGTAACACCTCCGGATGCTGGGCAATGCCATACAGGCCCAGAGCCGCCAACACCAGAAACCAGGTGACCATGATCGGCCCGAACAGAATGCCGATCCGCGCCGTACCGTGTCGCTGGATCAGAAACAACCCGACCAGCACCACCAATGACAGCGGCACCACCCAATGGTCGATACCCTCGAATGCAAGCCCCAGGCCTTCAATGGCCGACAGCACCGAAATTGCGGGCGTGATCATGCTGTCGCCATAGAACAGCGCCGCGCCGATCAGCCCGCAGACCACCAGCAGCGTGCGCAATTTCGCATGACCTGCCGCCGCTCGCCGAGCCAGCGCGGTCAAGGCCATGATTCCGCCTTCGCCCTGGTTGTCGGCACGCAGTACAAACATCATGTACTTGATCGACACGACCCAGATCAACGACCAGAAGATCAACGCCAGAATCCCAAGCACCCCATCGTGGTTGACCGCTACGCCATAACCACCGGTAAATACCTCTTTGAGGGTGTACAGCGGGCTTGTGCCGATATCGCCATACACCACCCCGACCGCCGCGACCAACATGCCAATCGGATTCGCCGACGTATGCGCGGCGCCCGCAGTCTGACTACTTGCCTGCCCCATCCACCACTCCTACTACCCAGACCCGGGCTTCTATGAAGAAGCACTATGCTTTGTCATGCAGCATGCGCCGTTTTACTTGTTGTTACAGACGTTTTATTGACTGTAAAAAATCGGTAAAGCCCAACGGCGCGAAGCATAGCGCAGCACTCGTCGTATTTCCCTGCATAAAGCTGGTCAAGTGATCGTCTCATCGCTAGAATTGCGCACTTTTTGATCAGAGGCGCCGTTCAAGCGCCCGTCCGTCGGTTTTGCCCAGTTCGGCAAGCGGCGTCACAAAACACCGAGGTTAGACATGTCCACCACTCCTGCGCCGGCCAATCCCAAGGTTGGCTTCGTATCCCTGGGTTGCCCCAAAGCACTGGTCGACTCCGAGCGCATCCTCACCCAGCTGCGCATGGAAGGCTATGACGTCGTGTCCACCTACCAGGACGCCGATGTCGTGGTGGTCAATACCTGCGGCTTCATCGACTCGGCCAAGGCCGAGTCCCTGGAAGTGATCGGCGAAGCCATCAAGGAAAACGGCAAGGTCATCGTGACCGGCTGCATGGGCGTCGAAGAAGGCAACATCCGCAACGTACACCCGAGCGTGTTGGCCGTCACCGGTCCGCAGCAGTACGAGCAGGTGGTCAACGCCGTGCACGAAGTCGTGCCGCCACGCCAGGACCACAACCCGCTGATCGACCTGGTGCCGCCACAAGGCATCAAGCTGACCCCGCGCCACTACGCCTACCTGAAGATTTCCGAAGGCTGCAACCACAGCTGCAGCTTCTGCATCATCCCGTCGATGCGCGGCAAGCTGGTTAGCCGCCCGGTCGGTGACGTACTCGACGAGGCCCAGCGCCTGGTCAAGTCCGGCGTCAAGGAGCTGCTGGTGATCTCCCAGGACACCAGCGCCTATGGTGTCGACGTCAAGTACCGCACCGGTTTCTGGAACGGCGCGCCGGTGAAAACCCGCATGACCGAACTCTGCGAAGCCCTGAGCACCCTCGGTGTCTGGGTACGCCTGCACTACGTTTACCCGTACCCGCACGTTGACGAGCTGATCCCGCTGATGGCCGCCGGCAAGATCCTGCCGTACCTGGACATCCCGTTCCAGCACGCCAGCCCGAAAGTGCTGAAGGCGATGAAACGCCCGGCGTTCGAAGACAAGACCCTGGCGCGAATCAAGAACTGGCGCGAAATCTGCCCGGACCTGATCATCCGTTCGACTTTCATCGTCGGCTTCCCCGGCGAGACCGAAGAAGACTTCCAGTACCTGCTGAACTGGCTGACCGAAGCCCAGCTCGACCGCGTCGGTTGCTTCCAGTACTCGCCGGTTGAAGGGGCTCCGGCCAATGACCTGGACCTGGAAGTCGTGCCGGACGACGTCAAGCAGGACCGTTGGGAGCGCTTCATGGCGCACCAGCAGGCCATCAGCTCGGCGCGCCTGCAAATGCGCATCGGCCGTGAAATCGAAGTGCTGGTCGATGAAGTCGATGAGCAAGGCGCGGTAGGCCGCTGCTTCTTCGATGCCCCGGAAATCGACGGCAACGTATTCATCGACAATGGCAGCAACTTGAAACCGGGCGACAAAGTCTGGTGCAAAGTGACCGACGCCGACGAATACGACCTGTGGGCTGAACAGATCTAGTCGCAAAAAATATGCAAAGCCCCGCTCTCTTGACGAGATGCGGGGCTTTTTTACGGCTATCGTTTGATGAGGAACGGATTCTCATCTCCAATAACCCAAGGGCAGGCTGGCATGCGCCAACATTCGGTCATTCATACCCCAAAACAAAGCGACTACGAAGAATTGACCAGGGTCTGGGAGGCCTCGGTCCGCGCTACCCACGACTTCCTGCCGGACAGCTACATCGAACTGTTGAAGAACCTGGTGCTGACCCGTTACCTCGACGCCGTGATGCTGATTTGCACCAAAGACCCGCAGCAGCGAATCACCGGATTCGCTGGTGTCGCGGCGGGCAAGATCGAGATGCTCTTCATCGACCCGGCGCATCGAGGCCAGGGCCTGGGCAAGCGGTTACTGCGCTATGCCCTGGAGAACCTCAACGCCGATGAACTGGACGTCAACGAACAGAACCCGCAAGCCCTGGGGTTTTACTTCAAGCAGGGCTTCGAGGTGATCGGTCGTTCGGAAGTCGACGGCATGGGCCAGCCGTATCCGCTGTTACACATGCGTTTGCGCCAGGCTCAACAAAAGACACGCAATGGCTGACACAACATGAAACTACTGTGGGAGCGAGCCTGCTCGCGAAAGCGACCTATCAGTCGACATTCGTGTTGAAGCTGATGACGCTTTCGCGAGCAGGCTCGCTCCCACATTAAAAAAACATATGCGGCAAATGGTTCCGGGATTAACCGGCGCCAGGCAGGTACAATGCCCACCCCTTTTTTGTTACGGCCCTGTCATGACTGACCCGATTCGACTCTCCAAACGCCTCATCGAACTCGTCGGCTGCTCCCGTCGGGAGGCTGAGCTGTTCATCGAGGGCGGCTGGGTCACCGTCGACGGCGAAGTCGTTGACGAGCCGCAGTTCAAGGTCGCCAATCAAAAAGTCGAGCTGGATCCAGAGGCCAAGGCCACGGCACCAGAGCCCGTCACCATCCTGCTCAATGTGCCAGCCGGCATGGACGCGGACACCGCCATGGCGACCATCAGCGCCGAGACCTTGAGCGAAGAGCACCGCTACGGCAAACGTCCGCTCAAGGGCCACTTCCAGCGCCTGACCGCCAGCACTGACTTGCAAGCCAATGCCAGCGGTTTGCTGGTGTTCACCCAGGACTGGAAGATCCTGCGCAAGCTCACTGCCGACTCCAGCAAGATCGAGCAGGAATACGTGGTCGAAGTCGAAGGTGACATGGTTGAACATGGCCTCAATCGCTTGCAACACGGCCTGACCTACAAGGGCAAGGAACTGCCTCCGGTCAAGGCCAGCTGGCAGAACGAAAACCGCCTGCGTTTCGCCATGAAGAACCCGCAACCGGGCGTGATCGCCCTGTTCTGCCAGGCCGTCGGCCTGAAAGTCGTGGGCATCCGCCGCATTCGTATCGGCGGCGTGTCCATCGGCAAGGTGCCCCTGGGGCAATGGCGCTACCTGTCCGGCAAAGAGAAGTTCTGAGGCTTCTCCCGCCGCCACACATTCTGGTGCCGCTGCTTGTGCGGCGCCCACTGCTGAATATCAGGATTGCACACCATGATTCACAATGACGTACTGCGCAGCGTGCGCTACATGCTCGACATCAGCGACAAGAAAGTCATCGAGATCATCAAGCTCGGCGGCATGGACGTGGCCCTGGCCGACCTGGTGAGCTACCTCGACAAGAAAGAGGAAGACGAGGAAGGTTTCGTACGCTGCCCGGACGAAGTCATGGCGCATTTCCTCGACGGCCTGGTGATCTTCAAGCGCGGCAAGGACGAAAGCCGCCCTCCGCAACCAATCGAAGTGCCGGTAACCAACAACATCATCCTGAAAAAGCTGCGCGTAGCCTTCGAGCTGAAAGAAGACGATATGCACGCGATCCTCAAGGCCGCCGAGTTCCCGGTATCCAAGCCTGAGCTGAGCGCTCTGTTCCGCAAATTCGGCCACACCAACTATCGCCCGTGCGGCGACCAGTTGCTGCGCAACTTCCTCAAGGGCCTGACCCTGCGCGTTCGCCCGCAATAACGTGCGACGCGGATCTACCCTGTAGGAGCGAGCATGCTCGCGATGGACGTCAACGATGACGAGGGCTGTCTGAATGCCCGTGTTGTTCTGGAGTTTTTCGTCGGAGCGCCGCCCGGAGCATGCTCGCTCCTACAAGGCCGTATGCCCCCCCATTCCGCGCAAAAATAGTGGCTCCACTGATCGAGCCTGACGACTAGGGTGTAATGACCTACAGCGCTCAGGATTCGCCATGCACCCCTATTTCTCCCTGCAAGGCCGCACCGCACTGGTGACCGGCGGCACCCGTGGTATCGGCAAAATGATCGCCAAGGCCTATGTCGAGGCTGGCGCCACCGTCTACGTCTGTGCCCGCGACGTCGAAGCCTGCCGGCAAACTGCCGATGAGCTCGGTGCATTGGGCCGCTGTCACGCGGTGGCCGCCAACCTGGCCACTGAAGAAGGCGTGCAGCAGTTGGCAACACGCCTGGGTGAGCAGATGACCCATCTCGATATCCTGGTGAACAACGCCGGCACCACTTGGGGGGCGCCATTGGAAAGCTACCCGATCAAGGGTTGGGAAAAGGTCATGCAACTGAATGTGACGTCAGTATTCAACTGCATCCAGCAATTTCTGCCACTGCTGCGCAAAGCCGGTTCCCCCGCGAACCCGGCCCGAATCATCAATATCGGCTCAGTCGCCGGGATTTCTTCCTTTGGCGAACAGGCGTATGCCTACGGGCCGAGCAAAGCCGCCCTGCATCAACTCTCACGGATTCTGGCAAGGGAACTGGTGAGCCAGCACATCAACGTCAATGTGATCGCCCCGGGTCGCTTTCCGAGCAAGATGACCCAACACATCGACAGAGATGCGCAGGCATTGGCGCAGGATACGGCGCTGATTCCGATGAAGCGTTGGGGCCGGGAGGAAGAGATGGCGGCGCTGGCGATCAGCCTGGCGAGTACGGCCGGGGCGTACATGACCGGGAATATCATTCCGCTGGATGGTGGGTTCAGCCTCTGAAATCGGCGGTGCTGCCATCGCGGGCAAGCCACGCTCCCACAGGTTTCTTTGGTGCTCACAAAATCTGTGGCCGGCCGAGCTCCACTGTGGGAGCGGGCTTGCCCGCGAAGGGGCCGGCACAGCCACCACTGAATACAGGTCGATCGGGTTATCATGCCCGCCACCATCCCGACTCGACCCCAAACCATGACCTACAGCGTTTCCCCCATCGGCTTCGTGCGTTCCTGCTTCAAGGAAAAGTTCGCCATCCCTCGGCAGCCGCAATTGGCCCCCGCCGCGCGCGGCGTGCTCGAACTGGTGGCGCCATTCGATCAGGGTGATGCCGTGCAGGGCCTCGAACAGGTCAGCCATGTCTGGCTGTTGTTCCTGTTCCATCAGGCACTGGAAGAAAAGCCGCGCCTGAAAGTTCGTCCGCCGCGCCTGGGCGGCAACAAGTCCATGGGCGTGTTCGCCACGCGCGCGACTCACCGGCCCAATGGCATTGGCCAGTCCGTGGTCAAGCTGGACAAGGTCGAGGCCAATCGCCTGTGGATATCCGGCATCGACCTGCTCGATGGCACGCCGATCCTCGACATCAAACCCTACGTGCCTTACGCAGACATCATCGACACAGCCATCAATAGCATCGCCAGCGCCGCGCCGCAGTTGATTGCCGTGCAATGGACAGATAGCGCCCTGCAACAGGCTCATGGGCACGCTGAACGCCTTGCAGAGCCGTTGGTTGAGTTGATCGAGCAATGCTTGGCGCAGGATCCGCGCCCGGCGTACCAGACGCCTACCCCGGAACGCGAATATGGTGCGCAATTCTGGGACGTGGATGTGCGCTGGCATTATCCAACGCCGCAGATGATCCGCGTGCTTGAGGTCATTCCCGCATCCAACATGTAGGAGCTGCCGCAGGCTGCGATCTTCTGATCTTGAAATCGCGATAGAAGATCAAGATCAAAAGATCGCAGCCTGCGGCAGCTCCTACAGAGAACGCGTCCGGCATAAAAAAGCCCGCATTACCTGTATAGGCAATGCGGGCTTTTTTTGAGGCGGTGCTTATTTCTCTACGAACGCACGCTCGATCAGGTAATCACCTGGCTCGCGCATGCGCGGCGACACTTTCAGGCCGAAGCTGTTCAGCACTTCGCTGGTCTCGTCGAGCATGCTCGGGCTGCCGCACAGCATGGCGCGGTCGTCCTGCGGGTTGATCGGTGGCAGGCCGATGTCGCTGAACAGCTTGCCGCTGCGCATCAGGTCGGTCAGGCGACCTTCGTTTTCGAACGGCTCGCGGGTCACGGTTGGGTAGTAGATCAACTTGTCACGCAATGCATCGCCAAAGAACTCGTTCTGCGGCAGGTGCTCGGTGATGAACTCGCGGTAGGCGACTTCGTTGACGTAACGCACGCCGTGGCACAGGATCACTTTTTCGAAACGCTCGTAGGTTTCCGGGTCCTGGATGACGCTCATGAACGGCGCCAGACCAGTACCGGTGCTGAGCAGGTACAAATGTTTGCCAGGCTTCAAGTCATCCAGCACCAGCGTGCCGGTGGGCTTCTTGCTGATGATGATCTCGTCGCCTTCCTTCAGATGCTGCAACTGGGAAGTCAGCGGACCATCAGGCACCTTGATGCTGAAGAACTCGAGATGCTCTTCCCAGTTCGGGCTGGCAATCGAGTAAGCGCGCATAAGCGGGCGGCCGTTGGGCTGTTGCAGGCCGATCATCACGAACTGACCGTTCTCGAAGCGCAGGCCCGGATCACGGGTGCACTTGAAGCTGAACAGAGTGTCGTTCCAGTGATGAACACTGAGGACACGCTCGTGGTTCATGTTGCTCATGTACGGGGACTCCTGGAGATTGGATCTGCGCTAGCTCTTTCAGGAACAGACCTGCGGTGCGCAATTGCATCGCATTCTAATAGCGACGACAATATCTGTTAACTGGATTATTAAGATAAGGGTTATCGGTTATATCGATATGCGATTTACTCTCCGTCAACTTCAAGTGTTCGTTGCCGTCGCCCAGCAGGAAAGCGTGTCCCGTGCTGCGGGTCTGCTCAACCTCTCACAGTCGGCGGCGAGTACATCGATTACCGAGCTGGAGCGCCAGTGCAGCTGCCAACTGTTCGACCGCGCCGGCAAGCGATTGAGCCTCAACGCCCTGGGTAAACAGTTGCTGCCCCAAGCCGTTGCCTTGCTCGACCAGGCCAAGGAAATCGAAGACCTGCTCAATGGCAAGTCCGGATTCGGCTCATTGGCAGTGGGCGCGACCCTGACCATTGGCAACTATCTTGCGACCCTGCTGATCGGCGGTTTCATGCAGCGCCACCCGGAAAGCCAGGTAAAGCTGCATGTGCAGAACACCGCCAATATTGTGCAACAGGTCGCCCACTACGAAATTGACCTGGGTCTGATCGAAGGCGATTGCAACCACCCTGACATCGAAGTGCAAAGTTGGGTCGAAGATGAGTTGGTGGTCTTCTGTGCGCCACAGCATCCGCTGGCCCAGCGGGGCACAGCGAGCATGGAGGAACTGAGCCAGGAAGCCTGGATCTTGCGTGAACAAGGCTCAGGCACACGCCTGACGTTCGATCAAGCCATGCGCCATCACCGGAGCGCGCTGAACATCCGCCTGGAGCTGGAACACACCGAAGCCATCAAGCGCGCCGTAGAGTCCGGCCTGGGGATCGGCTGTATCTCGCGGCTGGCGCTACGGGACGCGTTCCGTCGCGGCAGCCTGGTAGCAGTGGAGACTCCGGACCTGGACCTGGCGCGACAGTTCTATTTCATCTGGCACAAGCAGAAGTACCAGACCTCGGCGATGCGTGAATTCCTCGAACTGTGCCGCGCATTCACCGCCGGGGTGCAGCGCAGCGACGAGATCGTCCTGCCGGCGATCGCTTAAAGCAGAATCACCGCCCAGACCAGCGCGATCATGGTCAAGGCCACCAATTGCGCGGCACTGCCCATGTCCTTGGCGTTTTTCGACAACGGGTGCAATTCAAGGGAAATGCGGTCGATGGCCGCTTCCACGGCCGAATTGAGCAGCTCGACGATCAGCGCCAACAGGCAGACCGCAATCAACAACGCCTGCTCGACACGATTCACGTTCAGGAAGAACGACAGCGGGATCAGAATGACGTTGAGCAACACCAATTGCCGAAAAGCCGCTTCGCCGGTGAATGCTGCGCGTAGGCCGTCCAGCGAGTAGCCGGAAGCATTGAGGATACGTTTCAGGCCGGTCTGGCCTTTGAAAGGTGACATAGAGTAGGAACTGACCAAAAAAGGAGTGGGAAAGCTAGATTAACCAAAGTCAAAAAAACGTGAAGGCGCCAGCGCTTAATGGCTTGAAATTGACTCGAGTTGTTGCAGCAGCAACGCCGCCTGGGTGCGGGTCCGCACATTCAGTTTACGAAAAATCGCGGTGACGTGGGCCTTGATGGTCGCTTCGGAAACGCTCAGTTCGTAGGCAATCTGCTTGTTCAGCAACCCTTCGCAAACCATCGTCAGCACCCGGAACTGTTGCGGAGTCAAGCTCGCAAGGCCTTCACTGGCCGCCTTGGCCTCATCGGAAACGCTGACGGCTTCGAATGCTTGCGGTGGCCAGAAAACATCGCCATCGAGCACCGCGCGCACGGCTTTCTGGATAACACTCAAATCGCTGGACTTGGGTATGAAACCGCTTGCACCAAATTCACGGGACTTGACCATGATCGTCGCTTCTTCCTGGGCCGAGACCATGACCACAGGAATTTGCGGATACTGGCCGCGCAACAGTACCAACCCGGAAAAACCATACGCGCCCGGCATGTTCAGGTCCAGCAGCACCAGATCCCAGTCGGCCTTTTCGCTCAGGCGTGCCTCCAGCTCGGCAATGCTCGCCACTTCCACCAACCGGACATCCGGGCCCAGGCCCAGGGTCAGCGCTTGATGCAGGGCGGAACGAAAAAGAGGGTGGTCATCGGCAATCAGGATTTCGTATGTGGCCATTTTTCAAATGATCCTGTTTTTCATGGGATGCCCGATGCATTCGGGTATCGCCAAACAACTCGAGGTAACAGCCACGCAGCCGCTCCAACGGGGCACGTTCAACGCAAAAAACGGCGTTTCAAACTCTGGCCGCACCCTAATGGGCGCCAAGCATGCCCAGCCAAACCGGGGTGGTCAAGCGACATGGCCGGTACACTTTATTGCAGCATCGGAGACAATCAGGCCGTCACTGCCACTGCTGGTTGAAGATAGGCCATCAACTCGGTGTGCGCCGGGGTCGAAACATCCATTTCCAGCTGACGCTTGGCATCGAGGTAATGCTGGCTGAACACATCGAAATAAGCGTCGAGCGCCGAGGCCGCCTCTACATCGCCTGCAAGATCGAGACATAACGCCGCGACTTCCGCAGTACACAAGTGTTCGCTACGGGTGGAGCGGCGCAATTGATAGCGTGAAAGCTTCTCGGGCAACAAACTGAGGATCGGAAGCGCGTCGAAATAGGGGCTTTTACGGAAAATCTTCCGGGCTTCAGTCCACGTCGCGTCGAGCAAGATGAACAGCGGCCTCCTGCCTTGATCGACCGCCACGCTATGAGTCACCCGCTCGGGCGCGACATATTCACCCGGGAACACCAGATAAGGCTGCCATTGTGGGTCGGACAGCAAGGCCAGCAACTGCTGATCGACTTCGGTACGCGACCAGATGAAGGCATGGTTGTCACGCACCACATCGGCAATCAACCAACCGGTGTTGCTGGGCTTGAACACTTCCTTGCCTGTCATGATCAGGCATACCCCGGAGCGAGTCTCAACCTGCGGACGCCAGGCGCACAGGCAGTGACTCTCGATCACGCGGCAAGCGCGGCACCTTGTTGCCCGCCATCCACGGGCCTGAATCGGCTTGATACCTTCCTCTTCGCGCTGGTCGCGCAGGCGGGCTACGGCGTTGGGGGCATGGTTCATCGCAGGCCACGCCGGCAGACAAAAGAGATCGACACGAAAAGCACTCGGATGGGTGAAAGTGCCGGCAGTTTACCAGACCCGCCGGTGCAAACCTGTACCGTGCAGGCCTGCTCCCCTATAATTCGCCGCCACTGAACGCACAGTCATGTGATGGGTCAAACACCCATCACTGCCCCAGGAGAGTTTCATGCTGCGCCTTATCGTTCCCACCGCTGCCATTCTGCTGGCGTCGACCTTCAACGCCCAGGCGGCGTCCTTGAGTGAGCAGAATCTGAACAGAGAGCTGCGAAACGTCGCCACCCAAAGCAGCGTCGGCACTCCGCGGGCGATCAATGAAGACATTCTCGATCAGGGCTACACGGTCGAAGGCAATGTGCTGATCAACCACCTGAGTGTGCAAAGCAGCCACGCCAACAAGATGCGTGCCGACCCCAAGGCTGTGTACTTCCAGCTTGGTGCCTCGGTATGCAACAACCCGTCCTTCCGTAAGCTGATGGCAAAGGGGGCGGTCATGCGTTATGACTTCACCGAGGTAAAGACCAACCGCGCGGTCGGTTCTGCAAGCTACCAGGAATCGGATTGCCCGAAAGCGACCCAGAAGAAAAAGTAAGTCAGTGGGATTTTGCGCGCCGCTGCTCATCCTCGGCGCGCAGTTCCGCCACCAGCGCCTGCAAATAACGTGAACGCTGATGCGCGTCCATAAGACGCCGGCAGCACTCCTCCTCGAGACTCAAATGATTGATCTCGGCTGATGACTTCAGCAATCGATACAGTTGCGTATCGATCTCCAGAATGACCCTGGCCATGGCTTTCCGGCTCCCTGCACCTCACTCGTGATGAGCGGCAAATCCTTGAACCGCTTGTATCCTGCGCCCTGCCCTTGACGCCAAGTTGTCGTGTAATACCTGTACCTAAGTAAATCAGAGTACTGAACACTCGGGGCGGGTTCAGACGGGCGGTGAAATCACCTTGCAAATCGTCAATAACCGGTTGCCAGGAAAGACTTTGCGGCGCAATGATCAAGGCAACAATCATCGCGACGGTCTAGATTTCAGGTATCTACGTTCATTGTGTCAGGACTGGAAAAGGCGCCGCCCGTTTCGTCTTGCGCTGTGCGAACGTTTCTTTCATCCAAGGGAAAAACAGAGCCGGTATGGTGACCCGACCAGGGTCAAGTGAATCGCCCAGGCATGGGCCTGGGCAAACAGCGACACATGAAGTGTCGTGGCGCCGACGCGTCAATGGTCGAAGCCGACGGTTCTGTCCAGAAGGAGAAGTTGAATGCCTTACCAACCGAATGACCTCCTAAGCCGCCATTTTGAACAAAGCGGCCACGACCTCATCAGCAAGGTCGAAGAGCAACTCAACCTGGTTTCACCCAACAGCCCGAATACCCCGATCTACCGCGACATGATCCTGACCGTGCTGCGCATGGCGCAGGAAGACCACAATCGCTGGAATGCCAAGATAACCCTGCAAACCCTGCGCGAACTGGAGCACGCTTTCCGAGTGCTTGAGCAGTTCAAGGGGCGACGCAAAGTCACAGTCTTCGGCTCCGCGCGCACGCCAGTGGAACATCCCTTATATGGTCTCGCTCGCGAACTCGGCGCCGCCCTGGCTCGCTCCGACATGATGGTCATCACGGGTGCGGGCGGCGGCATCATGGCTGCAGCCCACGAAGGTGCAGGCCTGGAAAACAGCCTGGGATTCAACATCACCCTGCCCTTCGAGCAACATGCCAACCCCACCGTCCAGGGCACTACCAACCTGCTGCCCTTCCATTTTTTCTTCACGCGCAAGCTGTTCTTCGTCAAGGAAGCGGATGCACTGGTGTTGTGCCCAGGCGGTTTCGGCACCCTGGACGAAGCGCTGGAAGTACTGACGCTGATCCAGACGGGCAAAAGCCCATTGGTGCCCGTAGTGCTGCTGGACGCGCCGGGCGGCAAATTCTGGCAGGGCGCACTGGACTTCATTCACCATCAACTGGAGGAGAATCGTTACATCCTGCCTACCGACATGAAGCTGGTGAAACTGGTCTACAGCGCCGAAGAAGCGGTGGAGCAGATCAACCAGTTCTACAGCAATTACCACTCCAGCCGCTGGCTCAAACATCAGTTCGTGATTCGCATGAACCACAAGCTCAGTGACAGGGCACTCGAACACATGCAGGAATCATTCGCAGACTTGTGCCTGAGCGATCAATTTCATCAACATGCCTATAACGGCGAGGAGCAGGACGAAGCACGGTTCAGCCACCTGGCGCGGCTGGCCTTTAACTTTACCGCTCGTGACCACGGCCGGCTTCGCGAGTTGGTGGATTACATCAACCTGGCGGAAAACTGGGCCCAAACCCAGCCACCGGCACAGCAGCGTACGCGAGAGCCATTAAAGGTTACGTGAGACAAAAAAACGGCCCGCTATCGAAATAGTGAGCCGTTTCAGTCAATCGTCCATCCCTCGGCCGCTGAACAAGCGGCTGATCATTTCCATGGAGAATCCCCGATACGCCAGGAACCTGCCTTGTTTGGCGCGCTCCCGGGCATCTATCGGTAATTGCCCGGAAAACTTGCGTCGCCAGGCGTCCTGCAATTGTTCCTGCCAGTCGATGCCGCTCTCGCGCAGGGCGAGCTCGATATCACTGCGCTGCAGGCCACGCTGACTTAACTCCTCACGAATGCGTAAAGGGCCATAGCCGCTACGGGCACGGTAGGACACGAAGCTTTCAAGGTAGCGGGATTCGGACAACAAGCCCTCTTCCGTCAATCGGTCGAGTGCTGTTTCAATCATTTCGGGGAGAGCCCCGCGCTGACGCAGTTTACGCGTCAGCTCGACTCGACCATGCTCGCGTCGCGCGAGCAGGTCCATTGCGGTTCGCCGCACCGCGACGAGGGTATCGAGTACAGCGGTCATCGGATCAATCAGATATCAGCATCAGCCAGATCGTCTTCGGTCTCTTTGACCGCAGAAGCCTTGGCATCCGCTACCGAAGCCGGAGACAGCAGTTTGTCGCGCAGTTGCTTCTCAAGCGTTGCGGCAATATCCGGGTTATCCGCCAGGTACTTGGCCGAGTTGGCCTTACCCTGACCGATCTTGGTGCCGTTATAGGCATACCAGGCGCCGGACTTCTCGACGAAACCGTGCAGAACACCCAGGTCGATCATCTCGCCGTTGAGGTAGATGCCCTTGCCGTAAAGAATCTGGAACTCGGCCTGACGGAACGGCGAAGCCACCTTGTTCTTTACAACCTTGACGCGGGTCTCGCTACCGACGACTTCATCACCTTCTTTCACCGCACCCGTGCGGCGGATATCCAGACGAACCGACGCGTAGAACTTCAGAGCGTTACCACCGGTAGTCGTTTCCGGGCTACCGAACATCACGCCGATTTTCATGCGGATCTGGTTGATGAAGATCACCAGGCAGTTGGCGTTCTTGATGTTACCGGTGATTTTACGCAAAGCCTGGGACATCAGACGGGCTTGCAGGCCCACGTGCATGTCACCCATTTCGCCTTCGATTTCAGCTTTCGGCACCAACGCCGCCACGGAGTCGACGATGATCACGTCGACCGCATTGGAACGCACCAGCATGTCGGTGATTTCCAGGGCTTGCTCACCGGTGTCAGGCTGGGACACCAGCAGGTCGTCGACGTTGACGCCCAGCTTGCCGGCGTACTCAGGGTCCAGGGCGTGTTCGGCATCGACGAATGCGCAGGTCGCGCCGGCTTTCTGAGCCTGGGCGATCACGGACAATGTCAGTGTGGTTTTACCGGAAGATTCAGGACCGTAGATTTCAACAATGCGACCTTTTGGCAGACCGCCAATGCCCAAAGCGATGTCCAGACCCAGAGAGCCAGTGGAGATGGCCGGAATCGCCTGACGGTCCTGATCGCCCATACGCATTACGGCACCCTTGCCGAATTGACGTTCGATCTGACCCAGGGCCGCAGCCAAGGCTTTCTTCTTGTTGTCGTCCATTAAAGTCCTCACGTAATCAATAAGGCCTGACGGCCAACACCTGTATAAGTAGCCAGTATTATTCCACAGCGTTTGCGGATCGCCTACCCCTGATTTGAGATTTCTCCCGCAGCATGGCGCAGCAGCCCCTCTAGCGCGGCCTTCACCGTTTGTCGGCGAACCTCGTCACGGTTACCGGCAAAGTGCTGCACCTCGCTGAACACCTGATCGTCG
The DNA here is from genome assembly GCF_000408945.1 of Pseudomonas sp. G5(2012). Taxonomy (NCBI): domain Bacteria; kingdom Pseudomonadati; phylum Pseudomonadota; class Gammaproteobacteria; order Pseudomonadales; family Pseudomonadaceae; genus Pseudomonas; species Pseudomonas sp. G5(2012). The sequence continues at coordinate 21,367 of NZ_APIO01000011.1, read as the reverse complement.
ACGCCCCAGGCCAGCCATACGGTGCCCACCGGCTTCTTCGGTGAACCACCGTCCGGCCCCGCCACCCCACTGACCGCCACGGCAAAACGCGCATGGCTTTTTTCCTGCGCACCACGGACCATGGCCTCGACCACTTCCCGACTGACCGCCCCTACCGTTGAAAACAGCTCGGGCGGCACATTCAGCTGGAGCGTCTTCTGTCGGTTGGAATAGGTGACATAACCGGCCTCGAACCACGCCGAGCTACCCGGTATCCGGGTAATCGCCTCGCTGATGCCGCCGCCCGTACAGGATTCGGCGGCGGTGACATGGGCATTGAGAACCTGCAGGCGCCTGCCGAGTTCAGCGGCCAGCTGTGTGATTTCTTTCACGGTCATCTCCTGATCGAACGGAATGAGGCTTAACGTACACGAGCGAATGGTGCTTGCAAGTTACAGGCACGAGCCGCCCGGACACACATCTCACAGGCTTGCAGGCGGGAGCAACACCGTCTTTGCCTGCTTCCAAAGCAGCAAACGTTCCTGCAGCCCGTTCAAACCGCCATTGATACGTCGAGTAATACTGTTGAACTCATCGACGTCGGCCAGTTCATTGAGGCCGTTTCGCTCCCAGAACCAGGCCGCGGATTCAGCGGCCCATTGTGGCAGCTCCAACAGTTCCGGTTGCTGCAACAAACGCTCATCACCAAAAAGTGCCCGACTGCACTGCAGATAATTACTGCGACCGGTGATCTGGATCAGCCCACGCCCCCGATAGCGTTGACCGTCGCCGTCGGCTTCAGGGGAGTTGCCCAGGCGCATGGCCAGGTCCCCGGTATCGTATTTCTCGAGATATTTTTCGCCGCCCAACTCTCGCACATATTGCAGTTGCCCCGACTCGTGGCCGATTTGCGCCAGGAAGGCGGCGATACGCCCGGGGGTACTGATGTTACGACGTGCCATGGCGTTATTGAGGGCGAGAATGAACAGGCCCGATCGAGTGCGGGCACCTGGGAAAATCATGAGTAACTGCTGCTCAGTGAGGCGCATCGCTCGTTCCTTTGATTGATGCATGAAATTCGCAAGATGGCGCCGGGAGAAATACGCCGGCAGCGTATTGAACGCCGCATCCCGAACGCCAGACTACACACCTCTCCCACGCAAGCCCCGCCGGTAATTGTTGCACCGTGTTGTGTTGCCAGCGCAGCGCGCAGAGCGCCAGCCATTCACTATGGGTCGGAGCGAGAATCGCGCGGCGGTGCATCATCGATACCGATACGCCTGGCCACCCAGCGCCCGTACAATCCTACGGCCATGTCAGCCCCGGCTATCGCGGTGAGACAACCGAAGGCGCCGGCGGCCCAGATCGACATCCCGGCGGCGTACAGCAACATCATCGCCGAGACGCCGCACACCATGCAGGCCCCGGAACGCAAAGCCAGGCGTCTCAGCAATGACCAGCCACGGGCGCCCTCCTTGTCGGCGCGCCACATTTCCCCGGACACCCCACTGACCACTGCGAGCGCGACGACGAGCCAGATAGGCAGGTCCAGCAACAGTTGCTGCTCGTTTGTCATGTCGGGCCTCCAGGATGCCTGGCTTGTGATGCTAGCGGTTAAGCGCAAGATTATGCATGTATGCATATACAGTCAATGCATTAATGCATTTATTTGCCGAGTAAAATACTTAGCTTCGTAAGGGCGAACAACGATAACGCCGTATTGTAGAAAAACCGCGGTGTCTGGTTCGCCGGCAAGCCTGGCTCCTGCGAGGCGGCAAACCAAAGGTCAACGCGCGTACATGCCCCACCAGAACACATGACCCAGGATCAGGATCTGCTCCTCCTGCATTTCCAGGAAGGTGTAGTCCTCGTCAGGATGCTCTTCGCGGTTAAAGCTACGCAGGCGAATCCCTGTCGGCAGCCGATACAGCTGTTTCACTCGCAACTGGCCGTTATGATTGATGGCATAGAGGTCGCCATCGACAATATCGCCAATCCCACACTTGCCGGCGTTGACGCCCACCGTGGCACCGTCGCGCAACACCGGCAGCATGCTGTTGCCGCGCACCGTCACGCATTTGGCCTGGTCGAACTGCACGCCGTTATGGCGCAAGCTACGCTTGCCGAAGCGCAGGCTGGCGCGCTCGCTCTCTTCGATGACGAATCTTCCTGATCCTGCAGCCAATTCAACCTCGCGAAGAAAGGGTACCGAGACCTCGTCGTCATCAATAGGGGTATCGTCGTCCCACAGACTGATGTCGGTAAGTTGCGAGTGCGCGGCTTCACGCCGGGCACCCAACGCCTGCGCGATAAGCACCCGGCCACGCAATTGATCGGTACTGACGGCGAAGTATTCGGCGATCTTCGAAATGTGCTTATCAGAGGGGTCGACAATCTTCCCGCCGAGGATGCGCGAAAGTGTGGATTGAGGCACGCCGGTGCGACGGTGAAGCTCCGTTGGGGAGATACCGTGCTGATCGAGCAGCGCTCTTAAAACGGTCGAAACATTGCGTTTTTGCATAATGCGCATAATGCTCGAAGTTTTTTGCCACGACAAATGCTTAATTGCATAAACGATGCATGATTGATCAATGAAGACGTCACCCGGCCGTGATGCCTGCGTCAACCAGACTGCCCATGGTAACCTTGCGCCCATCGCGGAAAAGCCGTGCCCATGCTCGCTTTTGCCCCACACCTTTTGAATGAGTTTTCCTGGCAATCCGATGAATAAAGCCCTCTCCGACCTGTCCTCGCACACGCCGATGATGCAGCAATACTGGCGGCTAAAGAACCAGCACCCTGACCAGCTTATGTTCTATCGCATGGGCGACTTCTACGAGATCTTCTATGAAGACGCGAAGAAGGCCGCCAAGCTCCTCGACATCACCCTGACCGCTCGCGGGCAGTCAGCCGGCCAGGCGATTCCGATGTGCGGCATTCCTTACCATGCGGCGGAAGGTTATCTGGCGAAACTGGTAAAGCTCGGCGAGTCGGTGGTGATCTGCGAGCAGGTCGGCGACCCGGCCACCAGCAAAGGCCCGGTGGATCGCCAGGTAGTGCGGATCATCACCCCGGGCACGGTGAGCGACGAAGCGCTGCTCGATGAGCGCCGGGACAACCTGATCGCCGCCGTCCTGGGCGACGAGCGCCTGTTCGGCCTGGCGGTGCTGGATATCACCAGTGGCAACTTCAGCGTGCTGGAAATCAAGGGCTGGGAAAACCTGCTGGCGGAACTGGAGCGCGTCAATCCGGTGGAATTGCTGATCCCGGATGACTGGCCCAAGGATCTGCCTGCCGAGAAACGTCGTGGCGTTCGTCGCCGTGCGCCGTGGGATTTCGAGCGTGATTCGGCCTTCAAGAGTCTTTGCCAGCAATTCTCGACCCAGGACCTCAAGGGTTTCGGTTGTGAAAACCTGACCCTGGCCATCGGCGCCGCCGGTTGCCTGCTGGCCTACGCGAAAGAAACCCAGCGCACCGCCCTGCCGCACTTGCGCAGCCTGCGCCACGAACGCCTGGACGATACCGTGGTGCTGGATGGGGCGAGTCGCCGCAACCTGGAACTGGACACCAACCTGGCCGGCGGTCGTGACAACACCCTGCAGTCGGTGGTCGATCGTTGCCAGACCGCCATGGGCAGCCGCCTGCTGACTCGCTGGCTGAACCGCCCGCTGCGTGACCTGAACGTGTTGCTGGCGCGGCAGACCTCGATCACCTGCCTGCTGGACGGCTACCGTTTCGAAAAGCTGCAGCCGCAGCTCAAGGAAATCGGCGACATCGAGCGCATTCTCGCCCGGATCGGCCTGCGCAATGCCCGTCCGCGCGACCTCGCGCGCCTGCGCGATGCCCTCGGCGCGCTGCCGCAACTGCAAGCGGCAATGACCGAACTTGAAGCGCCGCACCTCAACCAACTGGCAGACACTACCAGCACCTACCCGGAGCTGGCGGCCTTGCTGGAAAAAGCCATCATCGACAACCCGCCCGCGGTGATCCGTGACGGCGGGGTGTTGAAAACCGGTTACGACAGCGAACTCGATGAACTGCAATCACTCAGCGAAAACGCCGGGCAATTCCTGATCGACCTCGAAGCCCGCGAAAAAGCCCGCACCGGCCTGTCTCACCTGAAAGTCGGCTACAACCGCATCCACGGCTACTTCATCGAACTGCCGAGCAAGCAGGCTGAATCCGCACCCGCCGACTACATTCGCCGCCAGACCCTCAAAGGCGCCGAGCGCTTCATTACGCCGGAACTGAAGGCCTTCGAAGACAAGGCTCTTTCTGCCAAGAGCCGTGCCCTGGCACGTGAGAAGATGCTGTACGAAGCGCTGCTCGAAGACCTGATCGCCCAACTGCCACCCTTGCAGGACACTGCTGCAGCGCTGGCCGAGCTCGACGTACTGAGTAACCTGGCCGAACGGGCGCTGAACCTCGACCTGAACTGCCCGCGTTTTGTCAGCGAGCCGTGCATGCGGATCACCCAGGGTCGTCACCCTGTGGTTGAACAAGTATTGACCACGCCTTTCGTGGCCAACGACCTGAGTCTCGACGACAACACCCGCATGCTGGTGATCACCGGTCCGAACATGGGCGGTAAGTCCACCTACATGCGCCAGACCGCCTTGATTGTACTCCTGGCACACATCGGCAGCTTCGTGCCGGCGGCCAGTTGTGAATTGTCCCTGGTCGACCGCATCTTCACCCGAATCGGCTCCAGCGATGACCTGGCCGGCGGGCGCTCGACCTTCATGGTCGAGATGAGCGAAACCGCCAACATCCTGCACAACGCCACCGAACGCAGCCTGGTGCTGATGGACGAAGTCGGGCGCGGCACCAGCACCTTCGACGGCCTGTCCCTGGCGTGGGCGGCGGCGGAACGCCTGGCACACCTGCGGGCCTACACGTTGTTCGCCACCCACTACTTTGAGCTGACGGTACTGCCGGAAGCCCAGCCATTGGTGGCCAACGTGCACCTCAATGCCACCGAGCACAACGAACGCATCGTGTTCCTGCACCATGTACTGCCAGGGCCGGCCAGCCAGAGCTATGGCCTGGCAGTCGCGCAGTTGGCTGGTGTTCCGAACGAAGTGATCGTACGCGCCCGTGAGCACTTGAGCCGGCTGGAAGACACCGCCCTGCCCCATGAGGCGCCTGCGCCAGCCAAAGGCAAACCGGCCACGCCGCAGCAGAGCGACATGTTCGCGAGCTTGCCGCATCCGGTGCTGGATGAACTGGTCAAACTTGATCTGGACAACATGACGCCACGTCGCGCACTCGAAATGCTCTATACACTAAAGACACGGGTCTAACGCACAGGCTTGCAAGCTGTTAGAATCTCGCGCGGTTTGGGATGCTGCGGGCTATTAGCCTGGCTTGCAGACTATCGCTCCCAAACCTTGCGACCCCTACGTGAAGGGGCGCTGCAAGCCGCGCCTGAGGAGAAAATTAGAAATGACCTTCGTCGTCACCGACAACTGCATCAAGTGCAAGTACACCGACTGCGTAGAAGTCTGTCCGGTGGACTGCTTTTACGAAGGCCCGAATTTCCTGGTGATTCACCCGGATGAGTGCATCGACTGCGCACTGTGCGAACCTGAATGCCCTGCAGTGGCCATCTTCTCCGAAGATGAAGTCCCTGCCGGCATGGAAAACTTTATCGCGCTGAACCTCGAATTAGCCGAGGTCTGGCCGAACGTTACCGAACGCAAGGATCCGTTGCCCGATGCCGCTGAGTGGGATGGCAAGCCAGGCAAGATCGAATACCTCGAACGCTGATTATCCCCACGTTCCTGAAAAAGGCCCCACAAGGGCCTTTTTTTAAGATCAAAAGATCGCAGCCTTCGGCAGCTCCTACAGGTGCAGGCAAAAAAAGGGGCGGTATGACCCGCCCACATTTTTTCCCTATTCCCTGTGTTCCTTTTCATCATCCTGATGAATCGCTTCCTGCGATGTCCTTTCCCCTCATCCTTGAAGGGCGTGTCTATCCGTTGACACAACACCGATACTAGAGTTTTTACCGCCAAGAGCAATCGTCCGATCAGGCCCTGATGGCTTGTCACATCCCGTTCATGTTAGAAAATCTGCTTGTTTATCAGTCGGATAAAAAAGACCTGCGAAAAATATGGTCTACTGCCAACCTGTAAAAATAGTGAACACTTACGCAAAGAGTAAGCGAAGACTTACACCCTGAAGCTACAAAGCCGCGCTGGCGTCCCCGAGATCAAAACCAGAATTGCAGATAACAAAAAGCCCCGAACCAGTCGGGGCTTCTTGTTATCCAGCAAACGAATGGCTTATTGAAATAGCGACTCGCTCGATAGCCCGTTTTTCTCCAGGATCTCCCGCAGACGCTTCAGGCCTTCTACCTGAATCTGTCTAACCCGCTCCCTGGTCAGGCCAATTTCCAGGCCCACATCTTCAAGGGTGCTGCTCTCGTGACCGCGCAGGCCGAAGCGGCGTACAACCACCTCGCGCTGCTTGTCGGTCAACTCCGAGAGCCATTGGTCGATGCTTTGAGACAGGTCGTCATCCTGCAGTAGCTCGCATGGATCGGTTGGGCGATCGTCGGTAAGGGTGTCCAGCAGGGTCTTATCCGAATCCGGACCCAGCGAGACGTCGACCGAAGAAACCCGCTCGTTGAGGCCCAGCATGCGCTTGACCTCCGCTACCGGTTTTTCCAGCAGGTTGGCGATCTCCTCGGGTGAGGGTTCATGATCGAGTTTTTGCGTCAACTCCCGTGCGGCCCGCAGGTACACGTTGAGCTCCTTGACCACATGGATCGGCAACCGGATGGTCCGGGTCTGATTCATGATTGCGCGCTCGATGGTCTGACGAATCCACCAGGTTGCGTAGGTTGAGAAGCGGAAGCCGCGCTCAGGGTCGAATTTCTCCACCGCCCTGATCAATCCGAGGTTGCCCTCTTCGATCAGATCGAGCAGCGAAAGGCCCCGATTGACGTAACGTCGGGCGATTTTCACCACCAGGCGCAGGTTACTTTCGATCATGCGTTTGCGCCCGGCCGGATCACCACTTTGCGACAGGCGCGCAAAATGCACTTCTTCTTCGGGGGACAGTAGAGGGGAAAAGCCGATTTCATTGAGGTACAGCTGCGTGGCATCGAGTGCCCGCGTGTAATCGATGTACTTGTGTTGCTTCAATGTCGCGGAGTGTTTGGATTTGGCACGAACGGAAGGTGGAGCCGCCCCTTCATCATTCGACATCGAATCCGTGCCGACGTCGGCCTCCATCAGGAGAACCTCATCGTCGATGTCAAACTCCGGCACTTCTTTACTGAGAGCCATTGTTATAGTCCTTTGGTGAGTTCGACCTCAAGCTCAAGCGGCGCCTTTATCCCTGGCAACGCTGGAGCCTGTCCCCTCTACGTGACGGAACAGGCTGGAAAGCGATCAACGACGCGGCAGGAATTGCAGCGGATCTACAGGTTTACCTTGGCGGCGAATCTCAAAATGCAGTTTCACCCGGTCTGTACCCGTTGACCCCATTTCGGCAATTGTCTGTCCGACCTTGACCTGCTGCCCCTCCCGAACCAACAGCCTGCGGTTATGTCCGTAGGCACTGACGTAGGTTTCACTGTGCTTGATGATGACTAATTCGCCGTAGCCCCTTAAGCCACTCCCGGCGTATACCACCGTCCCATCAGACGCAGCTAAAACAGGCTGTCCCAAATCCCCTGCGATATCAATTCCTTTATTCAAACTACCGTTTGAGGAGAATTTGCCGATTAAAATGCCATTAGATGGCCACCCCCAGCCGGTCGGGGCTGGACCCGGTGGAGGCAGTGGAGTGGGTGCCGGCTTGTTCGCGACGGACGGTACAACCACCGGTGTCGTCGTGGTCGTACCGTCTGCAGAGCGACGGATGACCGTGGTCTTACTTGACGATGAAGGCGAAGAACTGGAGGAGCTGACCACCGTTGTCGGCGTTGAACCGCTGCGTCCATCGAAGCGAATCGTCTGACCCGGATGGATGGTGTACGGCGGCGCTATGTTATTGCGCGCCGCCAGTGCCTTGTAATCCCAGCCGTAGCGAAAGGCGATGGAAAACAGCGTGTCCTTGGGGCGAACGACGTATTGCCCGGTGGTCACGGCCGGACGCTGGGCGGCGGCATTGTTGCGGTCGACAACGCGTACGTCGCTGGATTTGTTACTGGAGCAACCGACCAGCAGGGTGCTCATGACAAGGCCAGTCACCAGGCGCTGAAAGCTCGTTGTACCCATACGCTGCGCTATGACTGTGAGACTCACCCGCCGCTCCCTTTGTGGTGGCTGAAAATGTAATTTGCCGTGTTCCGGCACGAAGTGTCGCAAGTATAACGGGCCGTGCCGGCTTTACCCTTAATGAAGCGAACTCGCTTGGCGCACACGTTTGCTGTCCGCCGAAACAACCCGTTTAACCAATCGACCCCGCTGTAAGACAGAGGCAATCGAAGAGAATTCAGCGCGTTTAAATAAATGCTCAGGCCAGTGGACCATTGAGTAACGGGACGAAGCGCACCGACCCCAGGACACGCCTGGAAAAGCCATGTTCTTCCCGGATGATCAGCATCAATTGTTGCACCTCACCGGAGCCCACCGGGATCACCAGGCGCCCACCCGGGGCCAGTTGATCGAGCAGCGCCTGAGGAACGTCTGTTGCCACCGCCGTAACGATAATGCCGTTGTAGGGCGCCAGTGCTGGCCAGCCCTCCCAGCCATCGCCCCAGCGAAATACCACGTTACGCAAGTTCAGCTCGACCAGGCGTTCCTTGGCCCGGTCTTGCAGCACCTTGATACGTTCCACGGAAAAGACCCGTTCGACCAGTTGCGACAGCACCGCCGTCTGATACCCCGACCCCGTACCAATTTCCATGACCTTGTCCAATGGCCCGGCTTCGAGCAGTAACTCGCTCATGCGAGCCACCATGTAGGGCTGGGAGATGGTCTGGTTATGGCCGATGGGTAGCGCCGTGTCTTCGTAGGCTCGGTGCGCCAATGCCTCGTCGACGAACAGATGACGCGGAGTACGCCGAATGACTTCCAACACCTTGGCGTTGCAAATCCCCTCCTCATACAGGCGCTGGATCAGGCGCTCACGGGTCCGTTGCGAGGTCATGCCGATGCCGCGACGCATCATGTCGTCTTGTCCACGCGTCATGGTCGCAGGCCCTCCAACCATCCGTCGAGGCTCCTGAAGGCATCATTGAAGGTGCGATCAAGCTGCAAAGGGGTGATGGAAACATAGCCTTGCATCACGGCATGGAAATCGGTGCCGGGGCCGCCATCCTCAGCGTCCCCCGCCGCAGCAATCCAGTACCCGGACTTGCCTCGCGGGTCGACCACCTTCATCGGCGCTGCCGCGCGGGCACGATGCCCGAGGCGGGTCAACTGGATACCGCGGATGTGCTCCAGCGGCAAATTGGGAATGTTCACGTTCAGTACCGTACGCGGTGGCAGCTCGAGATCCGCATGGGCCTCGACCAGTTTGCGCGCAAAGTGGGCCGCCGTGGCCAGGTTGTCGACCTGTCGCGAGACCAGCGAAAAGGCAAACGCAGGCCGCGTCAGGAATCGACCTTCGAGCGCCGCCGCAACCGTACCCGAGTAGAGCACGTCGTCCCCCAGGTTGGCGCCCAGGTTGATGCCGGACACCACCATGTCCGCTTCACGCTCCAACAAGCCGTTGAGGCCCAGGTGCACACAATCGGTCGGCGTGCCATTGACGCTGATAAAGCCGTTGGCAAGCGTGTGTGGATGTAACGGACGGTCCAGCGTGAGCGAACTGCTCGCGCCGCTTTTGTCCTGGTCCGGGGCAACCACCACGCACTCGGTGTAATCCGCCAGCGCAGCATAAAGCGCGGCGAGTCCGGGTGCGGTTACCCCGTCGTCGTTAGAAATCAGAATACGCATGGGCTGTCCGTCTGCCCCACCGGCACCAGATCGACAAGCTCGCGCACCAATACGGTGGCGAAGCATCCGGCCGGCAGGACGAATTCCAGTTGCAGAATGTCAGGCGAGGGATAATGCCACGTCAACCCGGCAATGGGCAGCCGCAGGATGCGACGTTCATGGCTCATTCCGGCGTTGACCAACCAATCGCGAAGTTCCACTTCGCGCGCGGCTATCGCCTGCTCCAGTTCATGGACAGCGCCCATGGCCGGCGAGTCACCTTCGCCCCACTGTGGACCGGTCGGGTGCAGATCGAGAATCGCCAGTCGCGGGTCACTGCATTCAGCTTCGCCGGCCGCAAAGAAGCTGCGGCTGTCGGTGAATGCCAACAGATCGCCGACCTGCGCTTGCTGCCAGGTACCGTCGGCGACACGCGCCGCCAACACCTGGTTGAACAGAAAACTGCGAGCTGTGGAAAGCAGGCGCGAACGCACGTTGCGCTGCTCCGGCAAGGCCTTGCGCGCAGCCCAGGCGCGGGCGTCGACCACGTTGCCGCCGTCATGCCCAAAGCGCTGGGCACCGAAATAATTGGGGATGCCTTGCTTGGCAATCAGCTGCAGCCGCGCTTCGATGGCAGCCTTGTCACCAGCGAACTGTGTCAGGCGCAAGGTGAAGCCGTTGGCCGAGTGGGCACCGCGTTGCAGCTTGCGTTTATGCCGGCTGGTCTTGAGGATTCTAAGCGTGTCGTTTTCTGCCGCGGACAGATCCGGATCGGCTTTGCCCGGCAGTTGTACGCTGAACCACTGGCGTGTCAGCGCCTGGCGATCCTTGAGTCCGGCGTAGCTGACGGTGCGCAATGACACCCCGGCGGCCTTGGCGATTCGACGTGCCGCCTCTTCAGTATTCAGGCCGCGTTTTTCCACCCAGATCCACAGGTGTTCGCCATCACCGCTCAAGGGAATATCAAGGACTTCATCGACCTGGAAATCTTCCGCGATGGCTTTCAGTACGGCGCTGCCGAGCGGTTCCCCATAGGCCCGCGGGCCGAGCAATTGCAGTTCGTTCATGCGCGCAGCAACAAGGCAACGGAATGCACGGCAATGCCCTCTTCGCGACCGACGAAGCCGAGCTTCTCGGTGGTGGTAGCTTTCACGTTCACTTGATCCAACTCAACTTGGAGATCCGCGGCAATCAGCGCGCGCATCGATTCGATATGTGGGGCCATTTTTGGCGCCTGGGCAACGATGGTGTTATCGACGTTACCGACCTTCCAGCCTTTGGCGTGGATCAATGCGACGACATGACGCAACAGCGCTCGGCTGTCGGCGCCCTTGAATTGCGGGTCGGTGTCCGGGAAATGCTTGCCGATGTCACCCAGCGCAGCCGCGCCGAGCAAGGCATCGCTCAAGGCGTGCAGCAGGACGTCACCGTCGGAGTGAGCGAGCAGCCCGAAGCCGTGTGCAATGCGCACGCCGCCCAGAGTGATGAAATCGCCTTCAGCGAAACGGTGCACATCATAGCCGTGGCCAATACGCATAAAAAAACGCCCCGAATTTTGTCAGGGCGTGATTCTACCTGCATTAGGCACCTAGAGCATGCGCGTGATGCCGCAAGTGTTCATCGATGAAACTGGCGATGAAGAAATAGCTGTGGTCATAGCCCGGTTGCAGGCGCAACGTCAGCGGGTGACCGGCCAGTTTGGCCGCCTGTTGCAAGGCTTCAGGCTTCAACTGATTGGCGAGGAAATCGTCGCGATCGCCTTGGTCAACCAACAGCGGCAGCTTTTCATCGGCCTCGGCGATTAATGCACAGGCATCCCATTCACGCCATTTTGAACGGTCTTCTCCCAGATAGCGGGAAAAGGCTTTCTGCCCCCACGGGCAATCCATCGGATTGTTGATCGGCGAGAATGCCGATACCGACAGATAACGCCCCGGATTGCGCAAGGCACAAACCAGCGCACCGTGGCCACCCATGGAGTGACCGCTGATGCCGCGCTTGTCTGACGCCGGGAAATGCGCTTCGACCAATGCCGGCAGTTCCTGCACGACATAGTCATGCATGCGATAGTGGCGCGACCAGGGTTCCTGGGTGGCGTTCAGATAAAACCCGGCGCCGAGGCCAAAGTCCCAGGCACCGTCCGGATCGCCCGGCACGTCGGGACCGCGAGGGCTGGTGTCCGGTGCGACGATGATCAGTCCCAATTCGGCGGCCATGCGCATGGCGCCGGCCTTTTGCATGAAGTTCTCGTCGGTGCAGGTCAGGCCGGACAACCAGTACAGCACTGGCAACTTGCCGCCCTGCTCGGCTTGCGGCGGCAGGTACACGGCAAACACCATGTCGCAACCGAGCGTTTCCGAGCGATGGCGATAACGCTTGTGCCAACCACCGAAGCTTTTCTGGCAGGAGATATTTTCCAGGCTCATGACTGACCTCAGAAATGAATGACGGAACGGATGCTCTTGCCTTCATGCATCAGGTCAAACGCCTTGTTGATATCTTCCAGGCCCATGGTGTGGGTGATGAAGGTATCCAGCGGGATCTCACCGGTCTCGGCCATTTCCACGTAGCTCGGCAATTCAGTACGGCCGCGCACGCCGCCGAACGCCGAACCGCGCCAGACGCGACCGGTGACCAGTTGGAACGGACGGGTGGAAATTTCCTGGCCAGCACCGGCTACACCGATGATTACCGACTCGCCCCAACCCTTGTGGCAGCACTCGAGGGCAGCACGCATCAGTTGCACATTGCCGATGCACTCAAAGGAAAAGTCGACGCCGCCGTCGGTCATGTCGACTATGACTTCCTGGATCGGACGGTCGAAGTCTTTCGGGTTTACACAATCGGTTGCACCCAGCTGCTTGGCGATCTCGAATTTGGCCGGGTTGATGTCGATGGCGATGATCCGTGCCGCCTTGGCTTTAACTGCGCCGATGATGGCCGACAGACCAATACCGCCGAGGCCGAAAATGGCCACGGTATCACCCGGTTTCACCTTGGCCGTGTTCAACACGGCGCCGATGCCGGTGGTGACACCACAACCCAACAGGCAGACTTTTTCCAGCGGCGCTTCCTTGGCGATCTTGGCCACGGAAATTTCCGGCAGCACGGTGTACTCGGAGAAAGTCGAAGTCCCCATGTAGTGGAAAATCGGCTGGCCCTTGTAGGAAAAACGAGTTGTGCCGTCCGGCATCAGGCCTTTGCCCTGGGTTGCGCGAATCGCCTGGCAGAGGTTGGTTTTGCCCGACAGGCAGAATTTGCACTGACGGCATTCCGGGGTGTACAGCGGGATCACATGATCGCCAACCGCCACCGAGGTCACGCCTTCGCCGATCGCTTCGACGATAGCCCCGCCTTCGTGACCGAGGATGGACGGGAAAATGCCTTCCGGGTCAGCGCCCGAGAGGGTGTAGGCATCGGTATGGCAGACACCGGAAGCCACCACGCGCAGCAATACTTCACCGGCCTTGGGCATGGCGACATCGACTTCAACGATCTCCAGAGGTTTCTTGGCCTCGAAGGCAACGGCGGCGCGCGACTTGATCATGGTGATTCTCCAGTGAATAAAAACGAGACAGGGAGTGTAATACATGCCTCAACGATGAATAATCGAGGCAAATGCAAAATATTATTGCTGTACAGGGATAATCCTCCATGTCTGAAAATCGCTGGGAAGGGATCGACGAATTCGTTGCCGTCGCCGAGTGCAGCCAGTTCACCGCTGCCGCTGAACGCCTTGGAGTTTCGTCCTCGCATATCAGTAGACAAATCGTACGCCTGGAAGAGCGCCTGCAAACCCGCCTGCTCTATCGCAGTACTCGCCGGGTCACGCTGACCGAGGCCGGGCAAACCTTCCTGCAACATTGCCAGCGCTTGCAGGATGGCCGCGAAGAGGCCCTGCGGGCGGTCGGCGACTTGACCAGCGAACCCAAGGGCATGCTGCGCATGACCTGTGCCGTGGCGTACGGCGAACGTTTCATAGTACCCCTGGTGACTCGCTTCATGGGGCTTTATCCACAACTTCGAATCGACATCGAACTGAGCAATCGACAACTCGACCTGGTGCATGAAGGCCTGGACCTGGCGATCCGCCTGGGGCGCTTGCAGGACTCACGACTGGTCGCCACGCGCCTCGCTCCTCGGCGCATGTTCCTCTGTGCCTCTCCGTCCTACCTGGAACGCTATGGTCGACCTCACAGCTTGTCGGAACTGAGCCGGCACAATTGTCTTGTTGGCAGTTCGGACCTCTGGCAACTGGAACAGAACGGGCGGGAATTTTCCCAGCGGGTCCAGGGAAACTGGCGGTGCAACAGTGGACAAGCGGTGTTGGACGCGGCGCTACAGGGTGTGGGGTTGTGTCAGCTGCCGGACTATTACGTGCTGGAGCACCTGAAAAGCGGCGCGTTGATTTCGTTGCTCGAAGCCCATCAACCGCCGAATACAGCTGTTTGGGCGCTGTATCCGCAGCAGCGGCATTTGTCGCCGAAGGTGCGCAAGCTGGTGGATTATTTGAAGGAGGGGTTGGCCGAGAGGCCGGAGTATCGAACCTAAGATCAAAAGATCGCAGCCTGCGGCAGCTCCTACATTGAATGCGGTCTACTGTAGGAGCTGCCGCAGGCTGCGATCTTTTAGCGGCGGTTGGCCCAACGTTGTCTCAACCACTCGAGGTCTTCAGGGCGAGTAACCTTGAGGTTGTCCGACCGTCCTTCAATCAAGCGAGGAGCCAGCCCGGCCCACTCCATGGCGGAAGCCTCATCGGTAATCACGGCATCAGCCACCAGGCTGTCCGCCAATGCCCGATGCAACGCACCGAGGCGAAACATCTGCGGCGTGTAGGCCTGCCAGATCACACTGCGATCCACGGTTTCGACCACACGACCGTGCTTGTCGACCCGTTTGAGCGTATCCCGCGCCGGAACCGCCAGCAGTCCACCGACAGGATCATCCGCCAACTCTGCCAGCAGCTTGTCCAGATCGTTCCGACTCAGGTTTGGCCGTGCGGCATCGTGAACCAACACCCAATCCTCATCATCGGCACCTTGGGCATGCAAATGCAGCAATGCGTTGAGCACCGATCCGGAACGCTCGGCGCCACCCTCGACCCGTGTTATACGCGGATCGCCGGCAAGCGTCAGGCTCGACCAATAAGGATCATCAACAGCAAGACTGACCACCAGGCCTTTCAGGCAAGGATGATCGAGAAAACAGCCAAGGCTGTGTTCGAGAATAGTGCGCCCGCCCAGTTGCAAGTATTGCTTGGGACGGTCCGCGGCCATACGGGCACCGACGCCCGCGGCAGGAATCACGGCCCAGAAGGCCGGCAGAGACAGGTTCATTGCGCCAACTGGTAAAGGGTTTCACCGTCCTTGACCATGCCC
Source organism: Pseudomonas sp. G5(2012) (assembly GCF_000408945.1). NCBI lineage: Bacteria > Pseudomonadati > Pseudomonadota > Gammaproteobacteria > Pseudomonadales > Pseudomonadaceae > Pseudomonas > Pseudomonas sp. G5(2012). The sequence goes on along the minus strand of NZ_APIO01000011.1, from coordinate 6,135 downwards.
AACTCATGGCGAGCCCGCTCTTCAACGGTCTCCATGCCCTTTTTCAACTCACTGACTTCCGCGTCCATCACGCGATTACGTTCCAGCAATGTCTGGTTCTCGGCCTGCTGATCCGCAATCTGCTGCGTCAGCTCAGCCACTTGCGCCAGACTGCCATTACCCACCCACAGGCGGTATTGCAGGCCAGCCAGCAACAGGAGCAAGACGAGAAACAACCAATTGGGACTGCGCATCGAATATCAGGTATCCAGTGAAAAAAGACAGCCATACCAAAACGTGAAGCTACTGATAGCACGAAGCCTGGAAGAACCAGGCTTGTGCTTTCAAGGCATCAGATTAGTGGCAAAAGCGTCGCTGTTGCGATTTTTCCGACACAATCCGGTGTCTTTTTTACCAGCCAGTGCCGTGCCTCACCAATACGCTCCTTTTTGACGAGTGACTGTTGTTGTCAGACAAGGCGCCGCGACGAGTCATAGCTGGCTATGGCGAGGAGCGGCAACGCAGTATGACGACAACAGGCACCGTCAAAAATGAGCAGTATTGGCGAGGCACGGCACTCTATCAACCGCGGAATTCGCTGCGGCCGTTGTACTTGGCTTTACCGTTCAACTGCTCTTCGATACGCAGCAGTTGGTTGTACTTGGAAACGCGGTCGGAACGGCACAGGGAGCCGGTCTTGATCTGGCCAGCCGAAGTGCCCACGGCCAGGTCGGCAATGGTCGAATCTTCGGTTTCGCCCGAACGGTGCGAGATCACGGCGGTGTAACCGGCGGCCTTGGCCATCTGGATGGCTTCCAGGGTTTCGGTCAGGGTGCCGATCTGGTTGAACTTGATCAGGATCGAGTTGGCGATCTTCTTGTCGATGCCTTCTTTCAGGATCTTGGTGTTGGTTACGAACAGGTCATCGCCTACCAGCTGGGTCTTCTCGCCGATCTTGTCGGTGAGGATTTTCCAGCCAGCCCAGTCGGACTCGTCCAGGCCATCTTCGATGGAGATGATCGGGTAACGCTCGGTCAGGCCTTTCAGGTAGTCGGCGAAACCTTCAGCGGTGAACACCTGGCCTTCGCCGGACAGGTTGTACTTGCCGTCTTCGTAGAATTCGCTGGCTGCACAGTCCAGGGCCAGGGTCACGTCGGTGCCCAAGGTGTAACCGGCGTTGGCCACAGCTTCGGAGATCACTTTCAAAGCGTCTTCGTTGGAAGCCAGGTTAGGTGCGAAACCACCTTCGTCGCCCACTGCAGTGCTCAGGCCACGGGCCTTCAGAACAGCCTTGAGGTGATGGAAAATCTCGGTGCCCATGCGCAGGCCTTCCGAGAAAGACTTGGCGCCAACCGGCTGCACCATGAATTCCTGGATGTCGACGTTGTTATCGGCGTGCTCGCCACCGTTGATGATGTTCATCATCGGAACCGGCATCGAGTAAACACCCGGGGTGCCGTTCAGGTTGGCGATGTGCGCGTACAGCGGCAGGTCCTGGTCCTGTGCTGCTGCCTTGGCCGCGGCCAGGGAAACGGCGAGGATCGCGTTGGCGCCCAGGGAACCTTTGTTTTCAGTACCGTCGAGCTTGATCATCGCCAGGTCGAGGGCTTTCTGGTCGCTTGGGTCCATGCCTTTCAACAGGTCTTTGATCGGACCGTTGATGTTGGCCACGGCCTTGAGTACACCCTTGCCCAGGTAACGGCTCTTGTCGCCATCACGCAGCTCGAGCGCTTCACGCGAGCCAGTGGAAGCACCGGACGGCGCGCAAGCGCTGCCGATGATGCCGTTATCGAGAAGCACATCCGCTTCCACGGTGGGATTGCCACGGGAGTCGAGAACTTCACGACCTTTGATGTCGACGATTTTAGCCATTGTTGTAAACACTCCAAAGTTGACGAAAACGACGCAGCTAGAGGAAATCTTTTACCGTCGGCAAGTGAGTTGCAGCGGGCAGGCTTGCGGACGATAAGGATCAGGCCCGAGGGCCTGAGCATTAAATCGTGCGGTACTTTACCGGAGAATTGAGGATTACGCGGTTTCTACCGTCGGAAAACTCTTCACCAGTTCGTCCAGGGCTTTGAGCTGGGCCAGGAATGGCTCCAGTTTGTCCAGGCGCAAGGCGCAAGGACCGTCGCACTTGGCGTTGTCCGGATCCGGGTGGGCTTCGAGGAACAGGCCCGCCAGGGACTGGCTCATGCCGGCCTTGGCCAGGTCGGTGACCTGGGCGCGACGCCCACCGGCGGAGTCGGAACGACCGCCAGGCATTTGCAGCGCGTGGGTCACGTCGAAGAACACCGGGTATTCGAACTGCTTCATGATGCCGAAGCCGAGCATGTCGACGACCAGGTTGTTGTAGCCGAAGCTCGAACCACGCTCGCAGAGGATCAACTGATCGTTACCCGCTTCCACGCACTTACTCAGGATGTGTTTCATTTCATGAGGTGCGAGGAACTGGGCTTTCTTGATGTTGATCACCGCGCCGGTCTTGGCCATCGCGACCACGAGGTCGGTCTGGCGAGACAGGAAGGCCGGCAGCTGGATGATCTCACAGACTTCAGCGACGACCGCGGCCTGCTCCGGCTCGTGGACGTCGGTGATGATCGGCACGCCGAAGGCTTGCTTGATGTCCTGGAAAATCCGCATGCCCTCTTCCAGGCCGGGACCACGGTAAGAGGTCACGGAGGAACGGTTAGCCTTGTCGAAGCTGGCCTTGAACACGTAAGGGATACCCAGTTTCTGGGTAACCTTCACGTACTCTTCACAGACCTGCATCGCCATGTCGCGGCTTTCCAGCACGTTCATGCCACCGAACAAAACCATTGGCTTGTCGTTGGCAATCTCGATATCGCCTACGCGGATGATCTTCTGCGCCATGGGGTTCAAGCCTTCTTCTGGTGTTGAGCCAAAGCTGCTTTAACGAAACCGCTGAACAACGGGTGGCCGTCGCGAGGCGTCGAGGTGAACTCAGGGTGGAACTGGCAGGCGACGAACCATGGATGATCCGGGGCTTCAACCACTTCAACCAGAGCGCCATCGCCGGAACGGCCGGAGATTTTCAGGCCGGCTTCGATGATCTGCGGCAGCAGGTTGTTGTTCACTTCGTAGCGATGACGGTGACGCTCGACGATCACGTCCTTGCCGTAGCAGTCATGGACCAGGGAACCCGGCTCCAGCAGGCAATCCTGCGCGCCGAGGCGCATGGTGCCGCCCAGGTCCGAGGCTTCGGTACGGGTTTCGACGGCGCCGGTGGCATCTTCCCACTCGGTGATCAGGCCCACGACCGGGTGACCGCTGGCACGATCGAACTCGGTGGAGTTGGCGTCTTTCCAGCCCAACACGTTACGAGCGAACTCGATCACGGCCACCTGCATGCCCAGGCAGATGCCCAGGTATGGAACCTTGTTTTCGCGAGCGTACTGGACGGCAGTGATCTTGCCTTCCACGCCACGCAGGCCGAAGCCGCCAGGCACCAGGATCGCGTCGACGCCTTCGAGCAGAGCGGTGCCCTGGTTCTCGATGTCTTCGGAATCGATGTAGCGCAGGTTGACCTTGGTGCGGTTGCTGATACCGGCGTGGCTCATCGCTTCGATCAGCGATTTGTACGCATCCAGCAGCTCCATGTACTTGCCGACCATGGCGATGGTGACTTCGTGCTCAGGGTTGAGCTTGGCGTCGACCACGGCTTCCCATTCGGACAGGTCGGCACCGCCGCATTGCAGGCCGAAACGTTCGACGACGAAATCGTCCAGGCCCTGGGAGTGCAGGATGCCCGGGATCTTGTAGATGGTGTCGGCGTCTTCCAGCGCGATCACCGCACGTTCTTCAACGTTGGTGAACTGCGCGATCTTGCGACGCGAAGAAACATCGATCGGGTGATCGGAGCGGCACACCAGCACGTCTGGTTGCAGGCCGATGGAGCGCAGCTCCTTGACCGAGTGCTGGGTTGGCTTGGTTTTGGTTTCGCCGGCAGTGGCGATGTACGGCACCAGCGTCAGGTGCATCAGCATCGCGCGCTTGGCGCCGACTTCGAAACGCAACTGGCGGATGGCTTCGAGGAACGGTTGCGACTCGATGTCACCCACGGTGCCACCGATCTCGACCATCGCCACGTCGGCATCGCCGGCGCCCTTGATGATGCGGCGCTTGATTTCGTCGGTGATGTGCGGGATCACCTGGATGGTTGCACCCAGGTAGTCACCACGACGCTCCTTGCGCAGCACGTGTTCGTAGACACGGCCGGTGGTGAAGTTGTTGTTCTGGGTCATGGTCGTGCGGATGAACCGCTCGTAGTGGCCCAGGTCCAGGTCGGTCTCGGCGCCGTCGTGGGTGACGAACACTTCACCGTGCTGGAACGGGCTCATGGTGCCCGGGTCGACGTTGATGTACGGGTCCAGCTTCAGCATGGTGACCTTAAGTCCCCGCGCCTCCAGGATGGCCGCCAATGATGCCGATGCAATGCCTTTCCCCAATGAAGAAACAACACCGCCCGTGACGAATATGTAGCGCGTCATGAAAAACCCTAGAAGTCTGCGTTAAAGCGGTCCGAGCCGCCGGGGAAAGCGAAGGAAGGCCGAAGCCCCCGATCACCTGCATTAATCACAGTGCACCTTTCAAAAAAACCGCCGCGTTGGGACAGACCGGGAAATGAAACACCGGTTCGTTGCTCGCTACACATTTTTTGGAATCGCCCAGCAAAGACTGCTTGGTAATCGGCAACTCCTGCAATTCAGGCGAATCCACAGAAGTTGTATCAAGAAGGGAGCGTAGTCTACCGGAAAGCCCCTTTCAGCTCAAACCTTGATCTTCGCCTGGTGGTTGCCAATGTAAATGCCAGTCACCCTGGGCCTTGCCGTCCAACCCCGGCAGGTTCGCCACCGCCAGCAATTGCTCGCCCTTGTACAGCAGCGGCAATCTGCCGCGCACGAACTGCGGCACCGCGGTTTCATTGAGCAAGCGCTTGAGATCGCGATGCCCACGACCCGGCAGATCCATCACCTCACCCCCCTCACGATAGCGGATCTGCAGTATGCCTGCGGGGATTTGTCCACTGAGCGTGAGTACGCCGTTATCGGGCAACACCAGCGGCTGCGCGGGTTCAAGCCATGCTCCAGGCGCGGGCACCGCGCGCAACCAGGCACCGGATAACCACCAGATACGCCCACCCGCCCGGTGCAGCTGGCCATCGGCGAGGCGCCAGATCGGCCGGGCATCGCCGGTGGCATCGCGTAAATCGACCCAACCCGACCAATGGTCACTGTCCGGCAGTCGGGTCAGGGGTTCGAGCCAATGGCTGAGCGCATTGCGCTGGCGAGCGGCGGAGAGTTTTTCCAAGGGAGCGAGGTCGAGCGACGGCAGACCCAGCCAATCGAAATCACTTGGCGTGTTCGCCTGGCTCAAGTCGATTTGCGCAAGATCATCGAGCAATCCCTGCGCCTCACTGAGATGCGCAGCACTGCGAGCCATGGTCATGAGTGCCTGTGGCCACCGCGCAGTCAATGCCGGGAACACCTGATGACGCAGGTAATTGCGCGAGAACTGCCGGTCTTGATTGGAAGGATCCTCGATCCAGCTCAGCTTGTGTTCCGATGCATAGGCTTCCAGCTCAGCGCGCGTAACATCGAGCATGGGTCGCAACAGATGCCCTTTTCCCAGAGGACGCTGGCGCGGCATCCCCGACAGACCCCTTACCCCGGCGCCGCGCAACAAGCGAAACAGCAAGGTTTCCGCCTGATCGTCACGGTGCTGGGCCGTCAGCAGCACTTCATCGGCTTGAGTGACCTCACTGAACGCCGCATATCGTGCATCGCGGGCGGCTCGCTCGAGGCTGGCGCCGGGTTGCACTTGCACGCGGACGACGTGCAGCGGCACGCCCAACGCACCACAGACCGACTGACAGTGATCCGGCCATGCGTCGGCCACAGCCTGAAGGCCGTGATGGACATGGATGGCACTGAGCGCCGGCAGGGATTCGGTTTTGGCGAGCTGTGCGAGCAGGTGCAGCAGGACGGTGGAGTCGAGGCCACCAGAGAATGCGATGTGCCAAGCTGGGGCATTGCGCCAGGGTTTCAGATTCAGCAGGAGCCTGGCAGATAGATCGATATTGAAAGGATTCATAGAGATCGATCACTTCACATAAATCCACTGTAGGAGCTGCCG